>NZ_JBTIXF010000005.1:0-168063 GCF_055793945.1 Plantactinospora sp. A48
TTCCTTTCCCACACTGTGCCCCTATACGGGAGCCACTGCCGCTGGGTCGTGGTGGCTTTTGTTCCCCCCGCTACGGCCCCAAACACCCCACGATCCATTTCGGGTCCGGCGGTCACCGGGTCCGGCCCGCTGACGGTCCGGTGGTCACCCGGTCCGTCGGGTTACGGGCTGGTGCAGCTCAGGGTGGGGGTGGTGGCGGAGCCGCTGGCGAGGAGACCGAACGTGGTGCTGCCGCCGGCCGGTACCGAGCCGTTGTAGGAGAGGTTCTTCACGGTGACGGACGAGCCGTTGACGGTCAGGCTGCCGTTCCATGCCTGGCTGATGGTCTGGCCGCTGGCCAGCGTCCAACGGACGGTCCAGCCGTTGACCGCCTGGTTGCCGGCGGTCACCGTGACCTCGGCCTGGAAGCCGCCCGGCCAGGTGTTGGCGGTGCGGTACGTCGCCGCGCAGGCACCGGTGGGCGGGGCCGAGGTGGGCGGTGCCGAGGTGGGCGGTGCCGACGTCGGCGGCTCAGAGGTCGGCGGCGCGGAGGTGGGCGGTGCCGAGGTGGGCGGCGTCGAGGTCGGCGGTGCCGAGGTCGGCGGGTTGGTCGGGAAGCCCGGCGGGATCAGCGGGCAGGTGGCGCTGTACCGGGAGACGCCGCTGCTGTTCGCCAGCGACGGGCACATGAACTGGCTGTACCGGGTGTCGTTGTCGAGGAACAGCTTGAGCCAGGGGATCAGGACGCGCATCTCGGTCGGGTTCGACCTGGTGAACGAGAGATGGTCGTTGCCGGCCAGTTCCGCCCAGGAGTGCTCGACGCCGGCCGGAATCGAGTTGTAGATGCCCTGCACGTAGGCCGGGGTGACCGTGCCGTCGTTCTGGCCCGAGATGAGCAGCAGCGGCACCTGGTCGGCGGACATGTTGTAGTTGTTGCCCGGTGCGCCCGGGGCGAGGCCGACCGCGGTCTTCAGCGACGGCCGGCGCAGCGCCGAGGTGAGCGTGCCGGCGCCACCCGCGGAGTGGCCCATGACGCTCAACCGGTTGCGGTCGACCCGGTCCCGCACGGGGCTGGAAGTGGTCAGCCAGTCCAGCGCCGCGAGCTGCTCGGTGGACCTGGCTTCGGCGCCGTCGCTGCGGCTGAGGGTCTCGACACCGATCACGACGAACCCGAAGGACGCCAGCCAGGGGCCCATCCAGGCCTCCTCGTTGGCGAACAGCGCGCTGTAGCCGGGCACGATCGCCACCGCGCCCCAGGTGCCGAGGCTGGTGTCGGTCGGGTAGTAGATGAACCCGCCGTTGAACCCGTTGCCGGGCGACACGGTCAGCTGGGCGGTGGCGAACGGTCCCCGGGTGGCCGAGATGCTGGCCATGGTCGGGTCCGGGCCCCGCTGGTACGGGTTGTCGGCCGCCGAGGCCGCCGTCACCGCGATCGTGCCGGTGAGCAGGCCGAGCGCGACGGCGCCGGCCGCGAGAGCCCGGCGGAGGGCTCCCCGGCCCGCCCGGGGTGTCCCGGGTCGGTCGGTGGCGTCAGGCGCCGGTGTGCTGGTTGGTTGTCGCACCATAGTTCTCCGTCCTCTCGGTGGGGGTGCCTCGCTTGGTCCGCCGACCCGCCAGCCGGTCCGTGGCTGGCGGGTCGGGGATGCTGCCCGGGGTGGGACTCCGCCCCGGGGTTCACCCGGTCAGGCGCTGGCGCAGGCGATGCCGTTGAGGGTGAACCCGGCCGGCTTGGCGGTGTTGCCGGTGTGGTTGGCCTGGAAGCCGATGCTCACCGAGGTACCCGGCGCGATCGTGCCGTTGTAGCTGACGTTCCCGGCGGTGACCTGCCCGGAACTGGGCTTGTAGTTGGCGTTCCAGCCGGAGACGATGCTCTGCCCGCCCGGCAGGGTGAAGGTCAGCGACCAGCCGTTGACCATGCTGGTGCCGGTGTTGGTGACGGTGATGTCCTCGGTCAGCCCGGTGTTCCAGGCGTTGACGGTGGCGCTGACCCGGCAGGATCCGTTCCACGGCGGGACCGGCGTGGTGCTGGTCGGGGGCGTGCTCGTCGGGGGCGCGCTGGTCGGCGGAGTGCTGGTCGGGGGAGCGCTGGTCGGTGGGGTGCTGGTGGGCGGGGCGCTGGTGGGCGGGGTGGTGTTCTCGAACTGGGTGAAGAAGCTCCACACCAGGGCGGGGGTCCAGGTTCGCGGCCCACTGTCGCCGGGTGCCCCGTCCTGCGGCGCGGCGATGTGCCCGCCGTCGAAGGCCGCCCACACCACCGGGTGCCCGGCCGAGCAGCCCGAGTACGTGGTGACGATGTGCGTCAGGCTGCCCTGCGCCGGCTCGCGTGGCGTCTGCGGGGTGCAGCCGTTGTTCCGGGCGAAGGTGTCCCGGGCCGAGCGTCCGCCGCCGGCACCCGAGTCGCTGATGCCGCTGGTGCCGAGGTACGCGACGGGCTGGGTGCTGTTGCAGGCGCCGATCGGGCCACCGGACTGGACCGCGACCGCGCGGAAGACGGTCGGCCGGGCGCAGGCGAGGTTGTAGCTCATCCCGCCGCCGTAGCTGAAGCCCATCGAGAAGACCTGGGTGGTGTCGACGCAGAGGCCGCCTTCGAGCTGCCGGAGCATGTCGTCGACGAAGGTGAAGTCCCGGCCGTTGGTGTTGGCCCAGCCGTTGTCGATGCCCTGCGGCGCCACGAAGATCGTGCTGTTGTTGGCCAGCCGCTGCAACCCGTAGTAGGCCCAGGTGTTCCGGTCCACCGTCTGCCCGGTCGCCACGTCGGTCGCCGTGCCGCCGTACCAGTGGAAACCGAAGATTAACCGGTACGGGTGGTTGCTGTCGTAGTTGCCGGGAACGCTGAGGATGTAGCTGCGGTTCGTACCGCTGCTGTTGATGGTGTGCGTGCCGCTGGCCAGGGTGGGCGCCTTGCCGCAGCCCGCGGTCGTCGCGGCGGCGGCCGGCGTCGGTCCGGTCAGGCCGGCGCTCAGCGCCATGCCGGCCAGGGCCAGAACGATCGCCGCCACGATCGCGAGGGGCGCCGAGAAGAATCTCCGTCTCAACATCACGCAACTCCCTGCCATTCGATTGGGGGACGAGCCGGGGTGGCTGTGCGTACGGGAAGGCGGCCGGCTCGGGCGTTCCGTGATCTGCCGGTGGGACCTACCCCGATCCACCGGTGCGGCCGGCGACGGCGCGACGTGTTCCGAGCCGGACGCGGAACCGTGGCGCCAACGGCGCGATGGTCAGCCGTCGCCGTGCTTGCGCGCCGAACCGGTCGTTGGCCGTACAGGCCCGGGAGGCCCATGGATCGTCGGTGTGAGCCGGCAGCTCATGGCCCGACCAGCCCCGGAACGCGCCCTTCGTTCCCGCCAGGTAAAGGTAGCCTGTGAGCGTTAACATCGCAAGACGTTGATATAGACCGTAATGGTTGTGTGAAACCCGTGCTCGGCACGGTCCGGGCGGCCCGACTCGGCCCCGCGCGGCGTGCTCCGACTCCGCCTCGCGCGGCCCGACTCCGCCGCGCACCGGTCGGGGGGCCAATCGGGCGGCCGGGCTGGACCGGCCGCCCGGCGGGCGGGTCAGGGCAGGCGTACCCGGGCGGCGCGCAGCCGGGCCAGGGTGCGGTCGCGGCCCAGCACCTCGACCGACTCGAACAGCGGCAGACCCACGGTCCGGCCGGTCACGGCCACCCGGACCGGTGCCTGGGCCTTGCCCAGCTTGAGACCCCGGTCGGCGCCGACCTGCTCCAGCGCCGCCTTGACACCCTCGGCGGTCCACTCCGGCAGCGCCTCGAACGCCGCCACGGCGGCGTCCAGCAACTCGGCCGAACCCTCCTTCATCGCCTTCGCCCAGGCCGCCTCGTCGACCAGCGGCGCGTCGAGGAACAGGAAGTCGACGTTCGGCACGATCTCGCTGAGCAGCGCGATGCGGGTCTGCGCCAGCGGCGCCACGGCCGCGAACACGGTCGGGTCGAAGTCCTCGGGCCGCCAGGGCGGCGGGGCGATCGTGTCGGTGCCGGTGAGCCAGGGCCGGCAGGCGGTCGCGAACTCCTCCACCGGCAGGGCCCGGATGTACTCGCCGTTGAACGCCCGCAGCTTCTTCTCGTCGAAGAACGCGGGGGAGGGGTTCACCTCCGCCAACCGGAACTCGGACTCGATCACCGACCAGGGCACGATCTCGCGGTCACCCGACGGCGCCCAACCGAGCAGCATCAGGTAGTTGCGCATCGCGTCGGCCAGGTAGCCCTCGTCGCGGTACGCCTCCAGCGCCACCTTGTCACGCCGCTTGGACAGCTTCTGCCGCTTCTCGTTCACCACCACCGGCACGTGCGCCCAGACCGGCGGCTTCACGCCGAGCGCGTCCCAGAGCAGTTGCTGCTTGGGCGTGTTCGGCAGGTGCTCCTCGGCCCGGATCACGTGGGTGATCCCCATGGTCATGTCGTCCACGACGTTGGCCAGCAGGAACACCGGGGTGCCGTCACCCCGGGCGATCACGAAGTCCTCGATCAACCGGTTCTCGAACGTCGGCTCGCCCCGGATCAGGTCGACCACCACGGTGCTGCCCTCGTCCGGGGTGCGGAACCGCAGCGCCCGCTTCTCCCCGGGCTCCAGGCCACGGTCCCGGCAGTAACCGTCGTAGCCGGAGTACTGCGAACCGCCGCGCAGTTGCACGTCCTCCCGGGTGCAGTCGCAGTAGTAGGCGCGACCCGCCCCGTACAGCCGGGCGGCGGCAGCGCGGTGCTCGGCCGCGTAGCTGGACTGGAAGTACGGCCCCTCGTACGCCTCCCGGTCGATGCCGATCCACTCCAGCGCCGACAGGATGCCCTCGGTCCATTCCGGCCGGTTCCGGGCGGCGTCGGTGTCCTCGATCCGCAGCACCAGCGTCCCGCCCTGCTGGCGGGCGTAGATCCAGTTCTGCAACGCCGATCGGGCGCCGCCGACATGAAACATTCCGGTCGGGGATGGGGCGAAGCGTACGCGTACCGTCACGGTGCCCAGCCTACGGCGGGCCCGCCGGGGCTCCGCCACCAGGTTTCGAATGCGGCCCCCCTGCGCTGGGTACTCCCGGTCGGCCGCGGGGTGGGTGGACCACGACGGGCGCCGGCCGACCGGGACGACCGCCCGGCGCCGCCGGGCGGAGGGCGAGGGGGAACCGGGATGGACCACGGCCGGGATCCGGCGGGCGGCGGGGAGCAGGGCGGTACGGCGGGCGGTGGTACCGCGCTGGACGGCCCGGACCGCCCGGTACGGCGGCGCCTGCCGAGCGGGCCGGACCTGCTGTCGCTCGCGCTGCTCGCGGTCGGGCTGCTCTGCCTGGCCACCGGGCTGGTGCCCAGCCACGACGCGGCGACGACCCTGCGGCGGATCGCGCCCCTGCTGGTGTTCCTGTTCGCCGTGCTGATCCTGGCCGAGCTGGCGGCTCGGGCCGAGCTGTTCGACGTGCTGGCCACCCGGTTGGCGCGGTCGGCCCGGGGCAGCTATCCGGCCCTGTTCGCGCTGACCGTGTGCCTGGCCACGCTCACCACCATGGTGCTCAACCTGGACACCACAGCCGTACTGCTGACCCCCGTGATGATCGCCATGGCCGTCCGGATCGACACCCCGGCCCTGCCGCTGGCGATGACCACGGTCTGGCTGGCCAACACGGCGAGCCTCGGGCTGCCGGTGGCCAACCTCACCAACCTGCTGGCGGCCGACCGGCTGGACCTGCCGGTGACCCGGTTCGCCGAGCGGATGGCGCTGCCCCAGCTGGCGGCCGTGCTGGCCACCGCGGCCTGCCTGTGGCTCTTCTACTGGCGACGGGGGGTGCGGGGCCGGGACCGGTACCGGCCGCCGGCCCCACACGCTCCGGCGGACCGCCCGCTGTTCCGGATCGCGGCCGTCACCTGCGCCGGCTTCGTGGCCGGCATCCTGGCCGGGGTACCCATCGAGGTGGGCGCGGTGGTCGGCGCCGTGGTGCTGCTCATCGCCTTCGCGCTGCGGGCCCGCACCGTGCTGAGCTGGGGCCTGGTCCCGTGGCCCCTGCTGGCCTCGGTCACCGGGCTGTTCCTGATCGTCGACACGGTGGTCCGGTACGGCCTGGCCACCGTGCTGCGCGCGGCCATCGGGGCGGATCCCGGCGCGGTCGGGGTGTGGCGCGCGGCGGGCACCGGCGCGATCCTGGCCAATGTGATCAACAACCTGCCCGCGTACGTCGCCGGCGAGGCGGTGATCCCGCCGGGGCACACCGGTCAGCTGCTCGGGCTGCTCGTCGGCACCAACGTGGGACCCCTGGTGCTGCCCTGGGCGTCGCTGGCCACGCTGCTCTGGGCGGAGCGTTGCCGCGCCGCCGGGGTCACGGTGCGGTGGCCCCGGTTCGTGGCCACCGGCGCGGTGACCGCGACGCTCACCCTGGCAGCCACCACCGCCACCCTCGCCTGGCTGTAAGGAAGGGCACCTTGTTATCGCTTTCTGTATAGGAAGGGCCCCTTGTTAACGGCACGACCCGCCGAGCCCGCCGAGCCGGCCGAGCCGGCCGAGCCGGCCGAGCCCGCCGAGCCGGCCGAGCCGGCGCGGCAGCGGTTTCAGGGCACCGAGCGGATCCGCACCACCAGGGCGCTGCCGACCAGGGTCACCACGGCCGTCACGGCGTACAGCGTGGGGTAGCCGCCGAGATGGACCACGATGGGCGCGGACAGCGCCGGGCCCAGCACCTGCGGCGCCGAGTTGGCGATGTTGATCACGCCGAGGTCCTTGGCCCGGTCGGTGGCCCGGGGCAGCACCTGGGTGATCAACGCGGCGTCCACGGCCAGGTAGACCCCGTACCCGGCGCCCAGCAGCAGCGCCGCGACGACCGCCGCGGCCCACACCGGCCAGACCGCCAGCAGCAGGGCGGCCACCGCCATCACGAGTCCGGAGACGATGACGTACACCTTGCGCCGGCCGGAGGCGTCGGACAACCGCCCGGCGACCACGGCGGTGGCCATCATCCCGGCCGTGTAGAGCAGGATCAGCATGAGCAGCCCACCCTGGGGATCGGCCACCCGTACCCCGTCGGTGAGGAAGTAGAGCAGGTAGAGCGTGCCCAGCGCGTTGCCCATCTGCACCAGGAACCGGGTGCCCCACGCCCAGGCGAAGTCGGGATACCGCCGTGGGCTGATCCACAGCCCGACGACCAGGCCGCGCCAGTCGCGCGCCGACCGGTGCTCGCGGGGCAGCGGGTCGTCGCCGGTGAGCAGCGCGAACGGCAACGCCAGCACGAGCACACCGACGGCCACCGCCAGGTAGCCGGCCGCCGTACCGCTGAACAGGGTCGTCACCAGTACCGCGCCGACCACCAGGCCGAGCGCCTGTGGGATGCCGACCCAGCCGGAGACTCCGCCGCGCTGCGTCACCGGCACCCGGTCCGGGATCGCCGCCGTCAGCGTGGCCAGCATCGCGTTGAAGCAGACCTGCGCGGCCACCCAGGCCACCGCCACCCCGGCCACCGTGTGCTGCCGGGCCAGCAGCACCAGGGCCAGCGCGCCGAGCACCGCGCCGCCGGCGGTCCAGACATGCCGCCGGCCGAGGTCCCGGCCGAACAACCGGGGACAGGTACGGTCCGACAACGCGCCGGCCAGTGGGTTAACCACCACGGCGGCCAGCGCGCCCAGCCCGGTCACCAGGCCGAACATCGCCTCCTTGCTGGTCGGGTCGATCCGCTCGATCTGCTGCGGCAGCAGGATCTGGATCGGCGTGAAGAAGGCCATCCAGACGCCCAGGTTGGCCGCGAAGATCCCGGTGATCCACCCGCGCCCGACCCGTGCCGTGGGCTCGGCGAGCGCCGCCGGCACGACCGCCCGGTCGGCGGGCGCCAGCACACCTGCCGGGTCAGCGCCCGCCGCGTCAGCGTCCGCCGGATCGAGGCCCGGCGGGAGGAGGCCCGCCGGGACGGTCGCGGCCGGTGTGGGCGGGTCCGGCTGGGCCGGCTGAACGGCGGTCACGACCGTCTCACCAGGTCGCGGTACCAGGCGTACGAGGACTTCGGGGTACGTCGCTGGGTGGCGAAGTCGACGTGCACCAGCCCGAACCGCTTGGTGTACCCCTCGGCCCACTCGAAATTGTCCAGCAGCGACCAGACGAAGTAGCCGCGCACGTCCACCCCGTCGGCGAGGGCCCGGGCCACCGCCCGCAGGTGCCCGTCCAGGTACGCGATCCGGTCCGGGTCGTCACACCGGCCGTCCGGGCCCGGCTCGTCGTCGTACGAGCAGCCGTTCTCGGTGATGTGGATCGGCGGCAGGTCCGCGCCGTACCGGTCCCGCAGCCCGGTGAGCAGGTCGTACAGGCCGTCCGGGACCACCGGCCAGCCGAAGCTGGTGGTGGGGTGGCCCTCCAGCGGGACCAGGTCGAACGGCAGTGCCGCGCCGTCCTCCGGAGCCCGGATCCCGGTGGGGTTGTAGTAGTTCACGCCCAGCGCCGACAGCGGGGCCGCGATGGTGGCCAGGTCGCCGTCCCGGATGACGGCCGGATCGACGCCGGGCGCGTCCGGGTAGCCCCGCCCGAGCAGGGGGTCGGTGAACAGGTGATTCTGCAGCGCGTCGTACGCGGCCCCGGCGGCGTGGTCCGCGGCGGTGTCGCCGAGCAACCGGACCGGGGAGTAGTTGTTGGCGATGGTGACCGGGACGTCGCCGTGGGCGCGCAGCGCGGCGACCGCCAGGCCGTGCCCGAGCAGTTGGTGGTGGGCCGCCGGGAAGGCGCCGAACAACTCGGTACGCCCCGGTGCGTGTACGCCCAACCCGTAGCCGAAGGTCATGTGGACGAAGGGCTCGTTCAGCGTGATCCACATCCGTACCCGGTCGCCGAGCCGGGCCGCCACCAGGTCCGCGTACTCGGCGAACCGGCCGGCGGTGTCCCGGGCCAGCCAGCCGCCCCGGTCCTCCAGGGCCTGCGGGAGGTCCCAGTGGAACAGGGTGGCCACCGGGTCGATGCCGCGCGCCAGCAGCGTGTCGACCAGCCGGTCGTAGAAGGCCAGGCCGTCCGGGTCGGCCGGCCCGGTGCCGTCCGGCTGGATCCGGGGCCAGGCGATGGAGAAGCGGTACGCCGAAACGCCGAGTTCGGCCATCAGCGCCGCGTCCTCGTCGTACCGGTGGTAGTGGTCGCAGGCGACGTCGCCGGTGCTGCCGTCGATGACCCGGCCGGGTTGGGCGACGAAGGTGTCCCAGATCGACGAGCCCCGGCCGCCGGCGTCGGTCGCCCCCTCGATCTGGTACGCGGAGGTGGACACCCCCCAGGTGAAGCCGGCCGGAAACGCGGGTACTGGTGCCGGGACGCTCATCGGGCCTCCGAAAACGCGAATGGTTTTCGGGACTCTAATCCGATCGGCGTGTCGAAGAAAAGCTGTCCGATTCGCACCCTAAGTGGGCATAAACTCGCTTAATGAAAGATGTCCTCAATGGAGGCGGAGCACAATGATCCTGGTTGAGCGCAGCGCGTACGTGCGGGCACCGATCGACGCGGTGTGGGACGTGGTCCAGCGGGCCGAGCAACTGCCGTCCTGGCTGGCCGGCGTGCGGCAGGCCGAGGTGCTCTCCGGGGAGGGTTACGGCCGTCGACAGCGGGTGTACGCCTCCGGCCGGGGAGCCAGCCACGACGCCGAGGTGATCGTCTACCAGCCGCCCACGCTGATCGGCTGGCGCGAGCGCGCCGCCGGCGCCGGCGCTCGGGCCGAGGCCCGCACCGAGGTGTACGTGCAGCTCAGCGAGGAGCCGGAGGGCACCTCGGCCCGGCTGATCGTCGTACGCTGGCCCGCCGGCAAGGTGAGCGGAGCGCTGCTGCGGCTCGGGATGCGCAAGGTGGGTGCCGACCTGGAGGGCTCGCTCGCCCGGCTGACCAGCCTGACCGGACGGGACCTGGCGTCGGTCGGCGCGCCCGCCGGAGCCGTCGCGGGCACACCGACCGGGTCCTCGCCGGCCGTCCAGCCCGACGAACACCGCGACGCCGGCCTCAACCTGCTCACCCACTGACCCCCACCCAGACCGCCCCCGCCCCACCGATCACCCCCGCCCCACCGCCCCCTCCGGTTGATCATGAAGTTAACGGGGCGACACGCCGATGAACTCACCCGTTAACTTCATGATCAACCGGCGAGGTCGGGGTGGGGGAGGAGGAAGGGGTGGGGGAGTGGGGGAGGGGTGGGGGGGAATGCGGCCGGCCGGCCCGCGTGGGTGCGGGCCGGCCGGATTGGATTGGATTGGTGTCTCGGGTCAGGAGTCTCCGCCGGTCTCCCCGACCGGGGCGGCGTTGACGTCCTCGATGGCGTACTTCTTGGCGGCCTCGGCGGCGACGCTGGCCGGCACCGTGCCGTCCAGCGCGAGCTGGCGCAGCGTGGCCACCGCGATGGACTCGGCGTCCACCCGGAAGTGCCGGCGCAGCGCGTGCCGGGTGTCGGACATGCCGAACCCGTCGGTGCCGAGCGAGGTGTAGCGGCCCGGTACCCAGCGCGCGATGAGATCCGGTACCGCCCGCATCCAGTCGCTGACCGCGATCTTCGGACCCGGTGCGTCGGCGAGCTTGCTCGTGACGTACGGCATCCTCGGTTCGGCGGCCGGGTTGAGCAGGATCTCCTCCTCGGCCTGCACGGCGTCCCGGCGCAGCTCGGTCCAGGAGGTCACCGACCAGACGTCGGCCGCCACCCCCCAGTCCTGGGCGAGCAGTTCCTGGGCCCGCAGCGCCCACTGCATGCCGGTGCCCGAGGCCAGAATGTTGGCCCGGGGCGCCTCGCCGGACAGCTCCGGCGCCGGGGCGTAGCGGTAGATGCCCCGCTTGATGCCCTCGGCGTCGACGTTCGCCGGCTCGACCGGCTGCAGGATCGGCTCGTTGTAGACGGTGAGGTAGTAGAAGACGTTCTCCTGCTTCTCGCCGTACATCCGGTGCAGGCCGTCCTCGACGATGTGCGCGATCTCGAACGCGAACGCCGGGTCGTAGGCCAGCACCGCGGGGTTGGTCGCGGCGAGCAGGTGGGAGTGGCCGTCCTCGTGTTGCAGGCCCTCGCCGTTCAGCGTGGTCCGCCCGGCGGTGGCGCCCAGCAGGAAGCCCCGGGCCATCTGGTCGGCGGCGGCCCACAGGCCGTCACCGGTGCGCTGGAAGCCGAACATCGAATAGAAGATGTAGACCGGGATCATCGGCTCGCCGTGCGTGGCGTACGACGATCCGGCCGCCGTGAACGAGGCCACCGAGCCGACCTCGTTGATCCCCTCGTGCAGGATCTGGCCGCTGGTGTCCTCCTTGTACGACAGGAACAGCTCCCGGTCCACCGCCGTGTAGTTCTGACCGTGCGGCGAGTAGATCTTCTTGGTCGGGAACAGCGAGTCCATGCCGAAGGTGCGGGCCTCGTCCGGGATGATCGGCACCCAGCGCTTGCCGAACTCCTTGTCCTTCATCAGGTCCTTGAGCAGCCGGACGAAGGCCATGGTGGTGGCGATCTTCTGCTTGCCGGAACCCTTCTTGACGTCGCCGAACTGCTTCGACTCGGGGATCGCCAGCGGGCGGTGCTTCAGCTCGCGGGTCGGGAGGTACCCGCCCAGCGCGGCCCGGCGCTCCTCGAGGTAGGCGATCTCGTCGGAGTCCTTGCCCGGGTGGTAGTACGGCGGCAGGTAGGGGTTGGTCTCCAGCGCCGAGTCCGGAATGTCCAGGTAGAGGCGGTCGCGGAAGGTCTTCAGATCCTCCAGCGTCAGCTTCTTCATCTGGTGGGTGGCGTTGCGGGCCTCGAAGTGCGAGCCCAGCGTCCAACCCTTGATGGTCTTGGCCAGGATCACCGTCGGCTGGCCGGTGTGCTCCATCGCCGCCTTGTACGCCGCGTACAGCTTGCGGTAATCGTGCCCGCCGCGCTTGAGATTCCAGATCTCGTCGTCGCTCAGGCCCTCGACCATCTTGCGGGTCCGCGGGTCGCGGCCGAAGAAGTGCTCCCGGACGTACGCCCCGGACTCCGCCTTGTACGTCTGGTAGTCGCCGTCGGGCGTCACGTTCATCAGGTTGACCAGCGCGCCGTCGGTGTCGGCGGCCAGCAGCGGGTCCCACTCGCGACCCCAGATGACCTTGATGACGTTCCAGCCGGCGCCCCGGAAGAACGCCTCCAGCTCCTGGATCACCTTGCCGTTGCCCCGGACCGGGCCGTCGAGGCGCTGCAGGTTGCAGTTGACGACGAAGGTGAGGTTGTCCAGCTCCTCCCGGGCCGCCACGCCGATCGCGCCCAGCGTCTCCGGCTCGTCCAGCTCACCGTCGCCGAGGAAGGCCCAGACGTGCTGGTCGGAGGTGTCCTTGATGCCACGGTGCCGCAGGTAGCGGTTGAACCGGGCCTGGTAGATCGCGTTGATCCCACCGAGTCCCATGGACACCGTGGGGAACTCCCAGAAGTCCGGCATCAGCCGCGGGTGCGGGTACGACGGCAACCCGCCGCCGGGGTGCGACAGCTCCTGGCGGAACCCGTCGAGCTGGTGCTCGCTGAGCCGCCCCTCCATGAACGCCCGCGCGTACATCCCGGGCGAGGCATGGCCCTGGTAGAAGATGTGGTCGCCGCCGCCGGGATGGTTCTTGCCCCGGAAGAAGTGGTTGAAGCCCACCTCGTACAGCGAGGCCGAGCTGGCGTACGTGGAGATATGTCCCCCGACGCCGATTTCCGGCCGCTGTGCCCGGTGCACGAGCATGGCCGCGTTCCACCGGATGTACGCCCGGATCCGCCGCTCGACATGCTCGTCGCCGGGGAACCAGGGCTCCCGCTCCGGCGGGATGGTGTTGATGTAGTCCGTGGTGGTCAGGGGCGGGACGCCGACCTGACGCTCCCGGGCCCGTTCCAACAACCGCAGCATCACGTAGCGGGCCCGCTTGGCGCCCCGCTCGTCGATGACACCGTCCAGCGATTCGACCCACTCCGAAGTCTCTTCGGGGTCGATGTCCGGAAGCTGGCTCGGCAGGCCGTCGCTGATCACCGGGCGCTTGCGCTCCGTTGCCACAGGCGTTCCCTCGGTTCTGTGTGGAGTAGGTCTCTCCCGCAATACTGCCCTCTCCTGGCGGGGTCCGTCACGTCGAGTCGGCCCTGACGCGACGTGCGACACAGGTACCGGCCGGTAACTAAAGGAAGGGCCCCCTGTTATCGCATTCGGTAGAGGAAGGGCCCCTTCTTAACGGCCGGGACGGCTCGGAACATCTTCGGACAAACCACCGCCGTGCTCGGCTGAGGCGGCCCGGTCGGGGAGACACTGTCTGCCATGCGTACCGACGTTCTCACGATCAACACCGGCTCCCGGCCCTGTGTCCGGGACATCACCGCCGAGGCGCGCCGGTTCGTCGCCGGGCAGGGCGACGGGCTGCTGCACGTCTTCGTGCCGCATGCCACGGCGGGGGTGGCGCTCATCGAGACCGGGGCCGGCTCGGACGAGGACCTGATCACCGCGCTGGACACCCTGCTGCCCACCGACCAGCGGTGGCGACACCGGCACGGTTCGCCGGGCCATGGCCGGGACCACGTGATGCCGGCCTTCGTCCCGCCGTACGCCTCGGTGCCGGTGCTCGACGGCGACCTGGCGCTCGGCACCTGGCAGTCGATCTGCCTGGTCGACCCCAACGGCGACAACCGCTCCCGCCAGGTCCGGTTCTCCTTCCTGCCCGGCTGACCGCCTCGCGCCTTCGCCGCCCCGGCTGACGGCCCCGGCTGACCGCCTCGCGTCTTCGCCGCCCCGGACCCTTGGCTGCGTCGATCAAGGCTTTTCACGGCACGGAAAGCCCTTGCGGGTGACCCGGACGCCTTGATCAACGCGGCGAGGGCGGGGGCGGTGTGGCAGGCGTTCCGGGGCTACGCTTCCAACGGTGGAGCCCGAGCCGATCGAAGCGCCAACCGCCGCCGCAGAAGCGCCAACCGCCGCCGCGGCAGCCTCATCCGCGGCCGTGCAGGCGGCAATCGCCGCCGTGACCGTCTTCCCGGACCGGGCCCGGGTGACCCGCCGGGGCCGGGCCACGCTGTCGCCCGGCGAGCACCGGGTTCGGATCTCCCCGCTCCCGCTCGGACTGCACCGGGACTCGCTGCGGGTCAGTGGCCGTGGTCCGGCCACCGTCCTCGGGGTCGACACGGCGATCCAGCGGGCCCCGCGCAGCACCGACGAGCAGATCGTCGAACTGACCCGACGTCGGGAGGAGCTGGTCGCGGAGCAGGCCGGCCTGGCCGACGCCGACGAGGTCGAGCGCCGCCGGGACGGCTTCCTGGCCGGAGTGACCCAACGGGCCACGGGTACGTACGCCCGGACGCTCGCCTCGGGCGATGCCACCCCGGATGACCTCGCCGGGTTCGCCGACGCGATCGCCGAGCAGACCGCCGGCGTTCACGAGCGGCGTCGCCAGCTCGCCCGGCGCCGGACGGAGCTGGACGAGGAGATCGCCGCCACCGACCGGTCGTTCCAGGAACTCGGTGCCAAGCACCAGCCGGACCAGCTGGCCGCCGAGGTGACGCTGTCGGTCGACGAGCCGGGCGGCGAGGTCGAGGTGGAGTTGACCTACCTGATCGATGGTGCCGGCTGGCAGTCCTCGTACGATCTCCGGCTGGTCGACGAGACGCTCGGGGTGACCTGGTTCGGACTGATCAGCCAGCGCACCGGTGAGGACTGGCCGGAGTGTGACCTGCGGCTGTCCACCGCCCGGCCGGCGGTGTCGACGGACGTACCCGAGTTGACGCCCTGGTATCTGGACCGGTACCGCCCGGTCCTGCCGCCGCCCGGTCCCGTACCCCCGGGCGGCGCGCCGATGCCGGTGGCCTTCGCCCCGGCCCGTGCCGGTGGCGCGGAACTGGCCACCGCCCAGGCGTTCAAGCAGGCCGTCGCCACGGCCGAGCAGGGAGTCGCGGCAGCCACCTACCGGCCGGCCCGGGTCGTGGCCGTGCCGGCCGACGGCAGCAGCCACCGGGCCACCGTCGCGGTGTTCGACCTGCCGACCCGGCTGGACTACGTGACGGCTCCGGTACGGGCGCCGGAGGCGTACCTGCGGGCCACCGTGCGGAACACGTCCCCGCACACCCTGCTGCCGGGTCGGGCGGCGGTGTTCCACGGCCCCGACTTCGTGACCAGCACCCCGCTGCCCAGTTGGGCGCCGGGCGAGGAGACCGAGCTGGCCCTCGGGCTGGACGACCGGGTCCGGGTCGAACGCGAGCTGGTCCGGCGTGAAGTCAGCCGGGCCACGCTCGGCTCGACCCGGCGGCGGGAGGTCGAGTACCGCGTCACGGTCACCAACCACACGCCCGGGTCGGCGGATGTCGTGGTGCTCGACCAGCTACCGGTGTCCCGCGACGAGGGCATCGTGGTCCGGGAGGTACGGCTGGATCCGCCGCCCGCCGGACGGACCGACCTGGGCGAGCTGACCTGGCGGCTCCGGCTGGCCGCCGGGCAGTCGGCGAAGCTCACCCTGGCGTTCCGGGTCGACCTGGCGAAGGGCGTGGAGCTGGTCGGCTGGCGCGAGTGAGCCGCTCGGCCCGGGCCCGGGCCGACCAACCTGACCGCCCGGCCCGGCCCTGGGCCGACCAACCTGACCGCCCGGCCCGGCCCGTTTCGGCCCGGCCCGCGCCCATCCCAGCTCAGCCCGGTCCGGCCCGCCCCCGTTCTGGCCCGGCCGGACCGGCTCCGTGAGCTCCCGGCTCAGGCCGAGGCGGCGGCCAGCTCGCCGCGCCGGATCTTCTCGACCAGGGCGTCCAGCAGGCCGCGCAGCAGGGTGGCGGTGGTCTCGTCCCGGATCGTGCCGTCCAGCTCCAGCTTCTCGTGCGAGTTCATCACGTGTACCTCGGGCTTGGTCACCACGGCGGAGTCGGTCCAGAGAAAGAGCTGGCGCAGCTGGAGCTGGGCGCGCACGGTACCCAGCGCCGTCGGGGCGGCCCCGGCGATGGCCACCGGCTTGTGGGCGAGCGGCGAGTGCCACCGGGTGACCGGGAACGTGGGCCGGGAGGCCCAGTCCAGGGCGTTCTTGAGCACCCCGGGTACGCCGTAGTTGTACTCGGGCGTCGCGATGAGCAGCGCGTCGGCGGCGGCGATGCGTTCCCGCAGGTCCACCACGGCCGCCGGCGGTGCCGGCTCGAGGTCCTGGTCGAACGGGGGGATCTCGCGCAGACCCGGGTAGATGTCGATGGCCAGTTCGGCCGGGGCGAGTCGGCTGGCGGCCCGGAGCAGCGCCGTGTTGAAGGAGTCCGTACGAAGGCTGCCGGACAGAGCGAGCACGGAATACTGCGACATCGGGTAACTCCCAGTGATGTAGCCCGCCGTTTAGCTGGGCAACGAATGATGTGGACAACAGTTGACCACCTAAACCATATTCGGGCAAGTACGATGTCAGGTATGGCGTACCCCACTCTGCCGACGGAGCGGTCGGCCCGGACCGACCGGTCGGAGGTGGCTGGTGACGTGGTGCGCCGGCTCACCCAGGTTGCCGGTGCCATGCGGCACTACATGGACCTGGACCTGGTACGACTCGGGCTGACCCCGGCCACCGCCCGGGCGCTGGACCGGCTCGATCCGGACCGCCCGATGCCGGCGCGCGACCTGGCCGAGCAGCTGCGGTGTGATCGATCCAACATCACCGCGCTGGTGGACAAGCTGGAGGAGGCCGGCCTGGTGACCCGCCGGGTCGATCCGGTCGACCGCCGGCTGAAGACCCTGGTGGTCACCGACGCCGGTCGCCGGATCCGCGCCGAGGTGCGGCGGGTGGTCACCGACTCCCGACTGCTCGGCGGACTGACCGACGACGAGCTGGCCGCACTGCGGGAGCTGCTGTGGAAGGTCTCCGACGGCGGTTGCCCCGAGGACTGCGACGAGGGCTGACCCGGGCCGCCACCGCCCAGGGGCGAGGGCCGGCTCCTGGCGACCCGGTCCGGGTTGCCGGCGCAGGGCGAGGACCGGTGCGCGGCCCGGCCCGAGGATCGATCGCGATTCCCTCCGCCGAAAAGCGATTCCCTCCACTGAGAAGACGGACAGCGCGACACGCCGGCCATCACCGAGCGTCATAGTGGTCGCCGGCGCCACGAATCGGTAATGCTGTCCGGCGTGACGACCCCTCAAGATCTCGACGAGCGGTTCCGGGACGAGGTCGCGGCGCTGGCCGGGCCGGGCGTGCGGCGCGTCCCGGCGGAGCCCGTGCGGTCCGGATCGGGGTTGACCGGGCAGCGGGCGCGGGAGCTGTTCGACGCCCAGGCCACCAGCCGGCACCTGGACCTCGCGGCCCGCTGGCTGCGCAGCTTCGGGGAGGGGTACTACACGATCTTCTCGGCCGGGCACGAGGCCAACGCGGCGGTCGCCGCGGCACTGCGACCGACCGATCCGGCCCTGCTGCACTACCGGTCGGGGGCGTTCTACTGCGTACGGCTCGACCAGGCGGCCCAGTCCGGGGCGACCCTGGCGGACGGGACGCCCGAGCGGTTGCCGGGCTGGGTAACCGCCGCCGCCCGGGATGTCCTGCGCGGGGTGGTGGCCTCGGCGCTTGATCCGAACTCCGGCGGCCGGCACAAGGTGTTCGGCAACGCCGCCGCGGCGGTCATCCCGACCACCTCGACAATCGCGTCGCACCTGCCGCGCGCCGTCGGTATCGGGCTGGCCATCGAACGGCAGCGCCGGTTGGCAGCCGAGGCCACCCGGACCGCCCCGGCAGCATCGCCGGCGGGCAGCCCCGACGAACCGTCGGCGGGCAGCCCGGACAGTCTGGACCAACCGTCGGCGGGCAGCCCGGACAGTCTGGACCAACCGTCGGCGGGCAGCCCGGACGGACCGTCGGCGGCAGGCTCCGAGGCGCCGGTGGCGGTCGGCTCCGACGGATCGCCGGCCGCCGCGGCGGACGTACCGCCGGGTGGGGATGCGGACGAGCCCACCGGCGGACCACGCTCGCCGTGGCCCTCGGACGCCGTGGTCGTCTGCTCGTTCGGCGACGCTTCGGTCAACCACGCCAGCGCGACGGCGGCGCTGAACACGGCCGGCTGGTGTGACCACACCGGACTGCGGGTGCCGGTGTTGTTCGTCTGCGAGGACAACGGGTTGGGCATCAGCGTCCGGTCCCCACGGGGCTGGGTCGAGGCGACGCTACGGGCCCGCCCGGGTCTGCGGTACTTCGCCGCGGACGGCGCCGACCCGGCCCGCGCGTACGACGTGGCGACCGAGGCCGTGACCTGGGTACGGCGGCACCGGCGGCCCGCGGTGCTGCACCTGAACGTCGTCCGGCTGATGGGGCACGCCGGCGCGGACGCCGAGCAGGCGTACCGGTCGGCTGCCGAGATCGCCGCGGACCTGGACCGGGATCCGCTGCTGGCGACCGCCCGGCTGCTCGTCGACGCCGGATTCGCCACCGGCGACGAACTGCTGACCCGGTACGACGAGATCGGCTGGGAGGTCCGCCGGGTGGCCGAGGAGGTGCTGGGCGAGGAGAAGCTGACCGGCGCGGCGGAGGTGGCCGCCCCGTTGGCGACCCGCCGGCCGGCCCGGACCGCTCGGGCGGTGACCGAGGCCGGTGACCGGGCGGCCGGACCCGGTGCGGCGGCGCGGTCGGTGGCCTTCGACGGCCGGCTACCGGAGCGGGAGGGTCCACTCACCCTGGCCCAGGCCATCAACGCCACCCTCACCGATGCCATGCTCGGCAACCCGGCGATGGCGGTGTTCGGCGAGGACGTCGCGGTCAAGGGCGGCGTGTACGGGGTGACGAAGGGACTGCGCGACCGGTTCGGCGCCCCCCGGGTGTTCGACACGCTGCTCGACGAGACGTCGGTGCTCGGGCTCGCGTTGGGTGCCGGGCTCACCGGGCTGCTGCCGGTCCCGGAGATCCAGTACCTGGCGTACCTGCACAACGCCGAGGACCAGTTGCGGGGCGAGGCGGCCACCATGCGGTTCTTCTCCCGCGGGGCGTACCGGAACCCGATGGTGGTCCGGATCGCCGGACTGGCCTACCAGGAGGGCTTCGGCGGGCACTTCCACAACGACAACTCGCTGGCGGTGCTGCGCGACATCCCCGGTCTGGTGGTCGCGGTACCGGCCCGCCCGGACGACGCCGCGGCCATGCTGCGCTCGTGCCTGGCCAGCGCGCAGGTCGACGGGACCGTCTGCGCGTTCGTGGAACCGATCGCGCTCTACCACACCCGGGACCTGTACGCCGCTGGCGATGGCGAGTGGCTGGCGTCGTACCCCAAGCCCGAGTCCTGGGCCGACGGCCACGTGCCGATCGGCCGGGCCCGGGTGTACGGAGTCGGAACGGCCGGCGACCTCACGATCATCACCTTCGGTAACGGCGTCCGGATGTCACTGCGGGTCGCCGCGCGGCTGGCGGCCGAGGGCATCGGCTGCCGGGTGGTGGATCTGCGCTGGCTGGCTCCGCTGCCGGTGGTGGATCTGGTCCGGGAGGCGAACGCGACCGGCCGGGTGCTGGTGGTGGACGAGACCCGCCGGTCCGGCGGGGTGGCCGAGGGGGTGATCGCCGCCCTGGTGGATGCCGGATATGTCGGTTCGGTTCGTAGAGTGGCCTCCGTGGACTCGTTCATCCCGCTCGGGCCGGCCGCCCGTCAGGTTCTGGTCACCGAAGACGCCATTACCGAGGGTGCCCAGATGCTGCTGGCAGGGTAAATTCCTCTGCACCCCGGTGCGCCACTTGCGCGCCGACAGACAACTGTGTGAACTCTGCCTGTCGGCGTTGTACCGGCGCCGGGCAGCGAAGACGAGGAGGCATGCGACAGTGAGCGCGACCGCGGGTCAGGCCGCCGACGGGGTGCGGAGCCTGGCGGACCGGTTCGGCATCGAGCCGGGAATGGTCGTCATGGAGATGGGGTACGACGAAGACGTCGACCAGGATCTCCGGGACGCCCTGACCGATCGTTGCGGGGAGTTGGTCGACGAGGACACCGACGAGGTGGTCGACGCGGTGCTGGTGTGGTACCGGGACGGCGACGGTGACCTCTTCGAACTGCTCGTCGACGCCCTCGGCCCGCTGGCCGACAACGGTGTGGTGTGGCTGCTGACCCCGAAGGCGGGTCGGGACGGTCATGTCGAGCCGAGCGAGGTCAGCGAATCGGCGCCCACCGCCGGCCTCCAGCAGACGTCCACGATCAACGCCGGCCGGGACTGGAGCGGCGCCCGCCTCGTGCTCCGACGCGGCAGCAAGGGCAAGAAGTAGCCGCCTCCGACGGCGGGTCCACGCGGCCGCCTCCGACGGCGGGTCCACTCGGCCACCTCCGACGGCGGGTCCACTCGGCCGCCTCCGACGGCGGGGGCCCGCTCGGCCGCTCGGCCGGGCGTGGCAGGCTGGGCATCAACCTGCGAGGTTCAAAGGAGTACGCATGCCCATCGAGGTTGGTGCCGAGGCGCCGGACTTCGTCCTGAAGGACCAGAACAACCAGGAGGTCCGGCTCTCGGACTTCCGGGGACAGCGCACCGTGCTGCTGGTCTTCTACCCGCTCGCGTTCACCGGCATCTGCCAGGGTGAGCTGTGCGAGGTGCGAGACAACCTCAACGAGTACGTGAACGACGACGTCCAGGTGTTGACCGTCAGCGTCGACTCGGTCTACAGCCACAAGATCTGGGCGGAGCGGGAGGGTTACCAGTTCCCGCTGCTGGCCGACTTCTGGCCGCACGGAGCGGTCGCCCAGGCGTACGGGGTGTTCAACGAGGTGGCGGGCATCGCCAACCGGGGCACCTTCGTGATCGACAAGGCCGGCGTGGTCCGGTTCGCCGAGATGAACATGCCCGGCGAGCCACGGGACCAGCAGGGCTGGCGCAAGGCCCTGGCCGAGGCCGTCGCGGCCTGAACCGGTCCGCCTCCGCAAGATCGACAATAACCGGGCCGTACGGGCGGCCGGCGGCGTGGCACGGTAAGCTGGCCGCCGCCGGTCCTGCCCGTACGGGCGCCCGGGCGCGTAGCTCAGTGGGAGAGCACTCGCCTTACAAGCGAGGGGTCGCAGGTTCGAAACCTGCCGCGCCCACCACGTACCACCGATGGTTGGATCGCTGGTGTCGACCGTCGGGGTGGCGGACACCGATCGTTGCCGCACCGTCGTCCCGGCCCGTCCCGTCTGTCGACGCCGGCTGAAGTTTTCAGGCGGAGCCCCGTCCCGTCCCGTCACCGTCCCGTCCCGTGCGGTGCCGTGCGGTGCCGTGCCGCGGTCAGGCCCGCACGCGACGATATGTCCACCTGACCAGCAGGGCGGCGCCCCAGAGCGCGATGGCCCAGCTCGTCGGCGGAGTCCAGGCCGCCAGCCAGCCCGCACTGTCGGCACTGCTCAACGGAGCCCGTGGCGATGTTCCCGGCGGAGGCAGCACGGCGTAGGCGAGGGCGGCGAAACCGCACAGCACCGGTGCCGCGACGCGACGTAGGGCGATGGCCGCGAGCAGGCCCGCCACCAGCCAGAGCGAGGTCCCGGACAGGAGTGCCGCGGCGCTGGTTGCCCGGTCGGCGGGGGAGGCCGGCTCGCCGAAGAATCCCGCGGAGGCGATCAGGGCCACATAGAACGACCAGGCGGCCCCGGGCAACGCCAGGATGAGCGGCGCCCACTGCGCGGCCCAGTGACTCCGGTCAGCGGGAGCTGCCGGCTTCGGTGGGTTCGCTCCGGCCCGCTCTCCACTTCGGTGCTCGATCATGCCCCGACCCTAGGCCGGTCGAACCACTCGGTCGGATCCCCCGATGCCGTTCTGCGCCGCTGTTCGTCCCAGAGGCCGAGAAGAGGTCAACACAACTTCGGCGAAGTCGGGGTGTCCTGAGGCATTGGACCCCCCGAGTTCGCCGAAGTTGTGTTGACCTTGCTGGGTGGTGGGGGTTTGTCGGGCGTGACTCTGGTGGTGGCGGCGTCGTCGTGACCAGGGCTTCGGCGGCCTGCCCGGGGCCGACGGCGAATCGGATTATCGCTGGTAGGGTCCGCCAACGTGATCTTGTCAGCCGGATTGAGTGGGCTCGGTCGAACCTGTGGGCCTGGTCAGGCCAACCGATCCGGTGGGCCCGGTGGGATCGGTGAGACTTATCGGTCTGGTGGACCCGGTCGGGTGGAGAGAGCTGGTCGAGCCGGTCGGTCGGGTCTAATCGGCGGGCCGGGGCGGTCGAGGGGACCGAACCCGGCGTGATCTCCGCGTTCGGCCCGATCTGGATCCTGACCATCCTCGGGTACGCGATCCGCCGCGCCGGTCTGCTCGACGGCTCGGCGTCGGCGGTGCTCGGCCGGTTCGTGTTCCATCTGGCGATGCCGGCCGCCCTCTACCTGACCCTGTCCCGGCTGCCGCTGGCCGGCTTCGTCGGGCGGTCGCTGCTGGCGTTCGCCGTCAGCACCGTCACCGTGATCGGCCTGGGCTGGATCGCGGCACGCCGGCTGCTGCGCCGGCCGCCGGGCGAGGATGTCATCTGGGGGATGGCCGCCGGGTACGTGAACTCGGCGAACCTGGGCATCCCGATCGCCACCCGGGTGCTCGGCGACGTGTCGTTCCTGGTCGAGGTGGTGCTCGTCCAGTCGCTGCTGGTGACACCGGTCATCCTGCTGGCCCTGGACCGGGCCGCCGATCCCGAGCGGCGGATCCGGTTCGGCCGGCTGCTCACCATGCCGCTGCGGAATCCCGTCATTCTCGGTTCGTTCCTCGGCATCGTGGCGTCGGCGACCGGGTTCCGTGCTCCGGGCGTACTCGCGGACAGCCTGTCGTTGCTCGCCGCCGCGGCCGTGCCGGCGGCGCTGGTCGCGCTCGGCGCCTCGCTGCATCGCCGGGGGTCAGCGGCCGAACGGCCGAGGCGACCTGGTTCGAAGGCCGCACGGGCCGATCCGGCGGGAGAACCCGGCACGACCGCCGAAGCCGAGCAGACCGCCCGGGCCGAGCAGACCGTCCGGGCCGAGCAGACCGTCCGGGCCGAGCAGACCGTCCGGGCCGAGCAGACCGTCCGGGCGGACCTGGTGGGGCAGCTCGGCCGGGCTGCCGAGCGGGCCGACCCGTCTGAGGGGTTGGGGCAACTCGGGCGGGCTGCGGAGCGGGCCGACCCGCCCGAGCGGTTGGCGCAACTCGGCGCGGTCGCCGCGGCGAAGCTGGTCGTTCAGCCGCTGGTGGCGTGGCTTGCCGGCCTGTTGCTGCGGCTACCCGACACCGAACTGCTGGCCGTGGTGGTCTGCGCCGGCCTGCCCACCGCGCAGAACTCGTTCATCTTCGCCAGCGGGTACGGCCGCGCCGAGATCCTGGCCAGCCGGGCCGTGATCGTCACGACCGCCTGCTCGCTGGCCACGCTCGCTGTCATCACCGCGCTGCTGCGATAGCCGGCGGGTTCCAGCACCGGTGCAGGCGAACCCCGTACCGGTTCAGATCGGCTCGTCGCGACCGCGCAGGGCATTGCGGACGGTGGCTGGGACGCGCAGCCGGTCATCGGCGTACAGGCGTCGCAGCTCGTCAAGATTGTCGTCCGGCTCGACGGTGAGCCGGGCCAGCTCGTCGAAGAGCGCGGCCAATTCGTCATCGACCGGATCGTTCGGTCCAGGCATCGCACCCCAGCAGTCCCAGGGCAGCAACTCGACGCCCAGCAGCGCGGCGGCGTCCCGCATCAGGTTGCCGGCAATCCACCAGGCACCGCTCTCGTTGAGACCGCTCAACCCGAAGGCGTCCGGGTCGGCCCGGCCGGCCCGGCACAGCGCCCAGGCCACGCCGGCCACCAGGAACCGATCCCGGGGTACGTCGGTGACGTCGAAGTCGATCGAGAACAGTTCCCGCTGCCGCTCGTCGAGCTGCGCGTCGACCAGGATCCACCGGCCCTGCCCAGCGTGCCAGTACTCGCCCACCCAGTGGTCCTCGTACCGGCCGTCCACGAAGTAGTCGCCGAAGCCGCACCGGGCCCGCGCCGGTACGCCCCGGTGGCGCAGGGCGGTCACCAGCAGCACCGAGAAGTGCCGGCAGTTGGCGGCCATCCGGCGCTCCGGGGAACGGGGTACGGTCAGCGGCCGGTCGTCGAGTTCGACGATCCGGGCGAGCAACCGGTCGGCCGGGCGAACATGTACCGGCGCCCGGTCGGCGTCGGACAGGGTCACGTCGTACGCCGGCGCGATGTGCTCGTGGATCAGCAGACCGTGCTCCACGGCGGCGATCCCTCCGACATCCTGCGGCAACGGATCGAGCAGCCGCCCGTACCCGCCGGCGGAGGTCATCGGTCCGGGCCGCGCGTAGTGCCGGAGGATCGACGGATCCACGCTCGTCATGTCCGCTCCTGTCGCTGTCGCTGTCGCTGTCGCTGTCGCTGTCGACGTCGGCACCGCGCCGGGACCAACATCGCGGGTGCGGCGTCGGCACCGTGCCGCGACCCCGCCCGACCCGTGCCGCGGCGCGGCGTCGACACCCTGCGCGACCCCGCCGGACCCGTGCCGAGGGGAACGACGTCGACACCATGCCGGACCCGTGCCGGACCCATGCCCGACCTGTGCCGGACCCGTGTCGGGATGGTGTCGGGGACCGTTCCGGTCCCATGGTGGTAAGGCGTCGGGAGCCGGCTCGGATCGCCCAGTCGATCCGTACCACGAAGAAGGATGACAAATTTCGGCTCGGGTGTCCTCCCGTCGGGTGCCCTGGGCGACGCGTTGGTGAGAGCGCCGCCGGACGGACGGCGGACGACGACAAGAGGAGACGACCATGCAGCGGATCACCCCGTACCTGTGGTTCGACGGCCAGGCCGAGGAGGCCGCGAACCAGTACGTGAGCATTTTCAAGAACTCCCGCGTCCTACACGTCCAGCGGTACGGCGAGCACGGGCCGGGCGAGCCGGGGACCGTCATGGTGGTGGAGTTCGAGCTGGACGGGCTGCGGTTCGCCGCGCTGAACGGCGGCCCGCAGTACACGTTCAGCGAGGCGACCTCCTTCCAGGTGCCCTGCGAGACACAGGACGAGGTGGACGAGTTGTGGGAGCGGCTCACCGAGAACGGTGGTGAGCCCGGCCCGTGCGGCTGGTTGAAGGACCGGTTCGGCCTCTCCTGGCAGATCGTTCCCACAGTGCTGCCCGAACTGCTCAGCGACCCGGATCCCGAACGCTCGGGTCGGGTGCTGCGGGCGATGTTCGGGATGAGCAAGCTCGACATCCAGGCGCTGCAGGACGCGTACGACGGCAAGCCCTGACTCTGGTGCCGCGCCGCGCCGGGGCGTTAGGAAGGGCCCCTTCCTATACAAAAAGCGATAACAAGGGGCCCTTCCTTGCGCTGTAAGGTGGGCGATCATGGCGAAACCGTTTCAGTACCCCGGATATCCGAGGTTCTGGGCGGCCGACACCGTTTCCATGTTCGGCACCTCGGTCACCACCGTCGCGCTGCCGGTCGTGGCGATCGTGACGCTGCGGGCGTCGGACGTCGAGGTCGGCGTGCTCAACGGGGCGCGCTGGACTCCGTACCTGCTGTTCGGGCTGCTCGCCGGGGTGGTCGCGGACCGGTACCGGCGGCGTCCGATCCTGGTGGCCACCGACCTGGTACGCGCGGCGCTGCTGACCCTGGTGGCGCTGCTGGTCATCGCCGGGCTGCTGCCGTTCGCCGGGCTGGTCGGCTTCGTGGTGGTGTTCGGCGCGCTCTCCCTGCTGTACGACGCGGCGCACCAGTCGTACCTGCCGAGGCTGGTGCCCCCGGCGGCGCTGACCGCGGCGAACGCCCGGATGGAGCAGAGCGGGTCGCTGGCCCAGACCACCGGACCGTTCCTGGGCGGCTCGCTGGTGGCGGCGCTCGGCGCCCCGCTGGCCATGCTGGTGGACGCGGCGTCCTACCTGGTGTCCGGGCTGCTGCTGATGACGATCCGCGGGTCGGAGCCGGCGCCGGAACGCGCCGAGCGGCACCTGGGTCGGGAACTGCGGGCCGGGCTGGCCTGGGTGTACCGGCACCCGGTGCTGGCGCCGTACGCGCTCACCCTGCACGCGCGGTTCCTGTTCGCCAGCATGGCCTCCACGGTCCTCACCCTGTTCGTGATGCGCGGCCTCGACCCCGGGCTGCCGGCCGACCGGGCGGCGTTCGGGCTCGGCCTGGTGCTGGCACTCGGTGGGGTGGGCGCGCTGGTCGGCAACTCGCTGTCCGGACCCGTCGGACGGTACGGCGTGGGCCGGGCCATCCTGGTGGAGAAGTTCGTGGAGCCGCTGGGCTGGACCCTGGCGGCCCTGGCCGCCACCGGTTTCGCCGGGTGGGTCATGGTCGGCGCGGCGCAGTTCCTGGTCTGGCTCGCGCTCGGGATCGGCGGGCCGAACGAGATGGGCTACCGGCAGGCCGTCACCCCGGATCACCTCCAGGGCCGGATGAACGCCACCATCCGCTCGTTGAACTGGGGTATGTTCACCGTGGGCGCCCCGGTCGGCGGGCTGCTGGCGCAGCGGTTGGGCTATCGACCGGCGATCTGGATCGGCGTGCTGGGAATGTTGTGCGCGGCGGTCGTCGCGGGGCTGTCCCCGCTCCGGACGGCCCGCTACCCGGAACCCGCCGCCGGGGGATCGGGGCGTTAAGAAGGGCCCCCTGCTATACGAAAAGCGATAACAAGGTGCCCTTCCTTACCTCCTAGCTGGGGTTGCGGTTGTCGTGGCCGGCCCGGCGGCGCATCCGTTGCCGGGCGAGGTGACCGTCGACGAACCCCAGCACGTACGACCGGTCGTCGCCAAGCCGAGGGTCGAGGCCGGCCCGCCCGGCGTAGCCGTGCGCCGCGCCGGTGAGGTAGCCGACGGTGTCGGCGGGCGTGGTGTTGTTTCCGCGCTCACCGTTGGTCGGTGTCGACATGGCTGGGACCTCCGATTCCATGTCTGTCGCCGCTGAGGGTGTCGGGGCCGGCCGGTGGAGCGGCGGTCCGACGTCTGTTGGTCACCGAGGGTGGTTTCCGAGGGTGGCAGGGTCGCGTGTGGAGTCGGCGGCCCGATCGCAACTCAACACCGGCCGCGATACTGCTACAAGGCTCCCGGCTCGGCGCTCGAAAGTCGCACTGCAGGTCACCGGCGGATTGCGGTAGCCGAGCGGCAGAACACTCGTCGGTCCACAACGGAAGTGCGGCCGTTCACAGAGGTTGACGGTGATTGCACAACGTAACCTCGGTTGGTATCAACGGGTCATCCGATCGACCATGCTGGTGGGCTGAGCGTGGTCGGGTCCCTGCACGGATCGTGGATGTTGTCAACGTGACTCGGTCTCATCCAGGGGACTGTTAGATTTTCACAGTGACTCCGCGCCGGCGTACAACGAAGGCGGCCATCGATACAGAGGATGGTGCCCGCCGGATCAGTCATACCGTCGAGGACATCGGGTCCGAAGAGGACCTCATCCGCTATGCCGCCGCGGCCCAGCTCGCCCGGCTGGGCGAGCTGGACATCTCGCAGAAGCGCGTCGAGGAGACCACCGGTATCGGCGCGGCGAACCTCAGCCACGCGCTCGCCGGCCGGACCGTGCTGAACAACGAGATGCTGCGCAACCTCGACGAGGCGATCGTGGCACTCGCCCCGGAGCTGGACCACACCGCCGAGCTGGCCCAGTTCGGCGTCCGGATACGTGGGATGCACGACCGGCGCAGCCTCACCGCCTCGGTCCCGCCCAGCTGGACCCGGGATCTGCTGCGGACCGCGTCCGAGGACGAGCTGCACGTGATGATCCAGGCATCGGCCATCCTGCGTGACTTCCTGATCGCCGGCAAGGCGGGCCGGGGCAGCCGGCGGGTCCGGAACAAGTACGACGAGGCGCTGGTCGCCGGGGTGGCCGAGCGGCTGATCCTGATCGCCGGCGCGCCACCCACGCCGCGCAACATGGAGGCCCAGATCCTGCTGGCCAGCCTCGCCAAGTACGCCTTCGAGACGG
This sequence comes from Plantactinospora sp. A48, assembly GCF_055793945.1. Classification (NCBI taxonomy): domain Bacteria; kingdom Bacillati; phylum Actinomycetota; class Actinomycetes; order Micromonosporales; family Micromonosporaceae; genus Plantactinospora; species Plantactinospora sp. A48. The sequence continues at coordinate 27,703 of NZ_JBTIXF010000005.1, forward strand.
TGTTCGACCAGATGGAGGACGCGCTGCGGCGTACGCCGCTCGGCTTCCGGGTCTGGCGGGCGCTGACCAGGATGGTGCTGCTCAGCCAGGTCGACCTGGGACGCGGCGACGGCGGCCTGGCGCAGCGGTTGAAGCCCGGCCTGGTCCGGCTGCTGCGCGAGTCGGCAGGGCTCCGGGAGGACAGTGTCTATCCCGGCCGCTCCCTGGACCTGGAACTGGCCGTGTCCGTGCCGACGGACTGGCTGCGGGACACCTCGGTGTCGGTGACCCGGCTCCTGGAGAACCGGGTCCGGGACGACAACGCCACGCTACGGGAGCGCGGGACCGCGGCCCTGGGGATGTGGCAGCGGGCGCTGTCCAGCGGTCGTGGCGACGATCCGGACTTCCGGGCCACCATGGCCGGGGTGCTCGACTACCTGGCCGAGGCCGAGGGCGAACGGACTGACGTGGCCTCCGGGCTGCGCTGGATCGGTGCCACCCTGCGGGACGTGATGGACCGGGGGGTCGCGGTCTGCAACGACTGGCCCGCCGTCGACGAACCCTGGCTCACGGCCGTCCACGCCGCGGCCGACCAGCTCGACCACGAGAACATTCCGTCGTGGATCCGTCCCGGCACCAAACGGCTGTTCCTGCACGTCCTGCTGCAGAACGCCGGGGTCGAGCGGCGGAAGGCGATCGACGCACTGAGCGCGGGCGGCTGGGTCGAACCGGTCGCCCAGGCGCTCAGCACGGTGATCCGGGACAACCGGACCGAAGGCTGGGTGCGGATCCGCGCGCTGTTCGCGCTGGGGTTCATCCAGCACCGCAGCCCCAACTCCCGGCGTACCCTCGCCTCGGCCTGCCAGCAGGCGTACCGGCGGATCAAGGACGTCGACCAGCCCAACCTGGCCCAGGTGAACGAGCTGCACACGGCACTGTTCGCGATCGGCGACTGCTTCGGTGCGACCGGCGCCGAGGAGGACGCGCGGATCGTCCGCAACGACCTCCAGGAGATGCTGGTCGAACTGGCCGACGACGAACGGATCAACGACCCGCGGCTCTACCCGATCCCCCGGGCCATGGTCTACCTGCTGACGTTCACCGCTCAGCCCCGGCTGCCCGGTGGGGAGCCGGACCTGTCCGAGCGACTGCTGGAGTTGCTCCGGCGGCACCCGGACGAGGCCACCCGCAGGTTCAGCGCGTGGGCGTTGGGCTTCCGGTTCGCCCCCGACGGCCGGGTGCTGCCGATCCTGCACGCCGCGCACTGAGCCGATGGTCGGCTGATCGGGCTACGGTGTCCCGAACCAGGTGCCGAGCGCGGCGCGCAGCCCGTCGACGTCGCTCGCCGGGTCGCCGGCCCAGGCGACGTACCCGTCGGGGCGGATCAGCAGTGCGGTCGCAGGCGGCCCGGCACGGTCCGGGCCGGTGCCTGGCGTCGCGGTGACGACGGAGACCCGGTCCCGCCAGCCGGCACCGACCGTCGAGTCGATCACCGAGTCGGACATCGGGCTGGCTGCCGCGCCGGCCGGCGGGCCGGAGAGGTCCAGCAGGACCGCCCGACCGGGTCGCATCAGCTCGGCGACCCGGGTCGGTCGGCCATCGACGGTGAGCGCCAGGTCCGGTGCCCAGCCTCCGGTCAGCGGATGCGGGTCGGCGGCGCCCATGTCGTACCGGGTTTCCGCGCCGGACAGCAGCTCGGCGACGTGCCGGAGGGTTTCCGGCTGGCGCAGCAGCTCGCCGAACAGCTCGCGCAACGCGGTCACCCCCGGGCCGGGGGAGAGCAGCTGCAACTGGGCCCGGCTGTGCATGATGACCCGTTCGGCCACCGGGTACCGCTCCCGCTGGTAGCTGTCGAGCAGGTCGGCGGGCGCCCAGCCGGCGACCGCGCCGGCCAGCTTCCAGGCCAGGTTGAAGGCGTCCTGCATGCCCAGGTTGAGGCCCGGACCGCCGATGCCGGAGTGTACGTGCGCGGCGTCGCCGAGCAGGAACACCCGACCCTCGCGGTACCGGTCGGCCAGGCGGGAGTTGATCGCGACGTTCCGCCGGCCGACCGAGGCCGGGTCGCCGCCCGGCGCGGATTCCAGCGGTACGTCGATGCCGAGCACCCGGGACACCGCCGCCTGGAGTTCGGCCAGTTCGATCGAGTCGCTGGGCTCGACCTCGGGTTGTCCCCACTCGAAGGTGGCGATCCGATAGACCCCGGGGGTGAACATGCCGAACGCGAGCACCCCGGTGGGGGTGCGGGTGAAACTGGCCGTCCGGAGCCGGCCCAGTCCGGGCACCTCCAGCTCGCCGGTCTCGGGCACCGCGACCGGCGGCAGGATCCGCACCGCGCCGTTGCGCCCGACGAACCCCCGGTCGGTGACGCCCGGGAAGCCGATCCCGCAGGTCTTGCGGACCCGGCTGGTGCCGCCGTCGGCGCCCACCAGATACGCGGCCCGTACCCGGTAGGGGCCGTCCGGGCCATGCACCTGCGCGGTCACCCCGTCGGCGTCCTGGGTCAGGCCGGTCAGCTCGTGTCCCCGCCGGACCGGCACGGCCAACTCCTCGGCGCGTTGGCCGAGCCGGCGCACCATCTCCAACTGGGGGATCGGCAGCGTGTACACCGCCGTTTCGGGCAGCCGGGACAGGTCCATCGGGAGCCCGGCGAACGGGAAGTACGGCACCGGTTCGGGTGGCCCGGGACGGCCGGCGAAGCGCTCGTACACGTCGCGATGGTCCAGGGCCCGCACGACGGTGCCGACCAGGCCGTTGGCGCGGGGTTCCTGGCTGAGGTCCGCGGACCGCTCCAGCACGAGTGGTCGTACGCCGGCCAGCGCGAGTTCGGTGGCCAGCAGCAGCCCGTTCGGGCCGGCGCCGATGACGAGGACGTCGGTGGTGAGCATGTTTCCCCCAGGTCTTGGGCAGGGTGGCCGGGCGGATCGACCCGAGGGATCGTCCGGACACGGCGAGGTGGTGGATGGGCGTACCGAGGTGGGGTACGGCGTACCCGAGGTGGTGGACGCGGTGGTGCCAGGTGTTGGCCCGAGGCTGCGGTGGCACCGCGGCGGCGGGCCGGGTGGTGGGTCAGCCCGGTGGTGGGGTCAGCCCGGTTGTGGGTGGGTGTTGGATCCTGGCCGGCGGGTCAGTCCGGGTCAGTCCGGGGGTCAGTCCGGGTTGGTGCGGGGCGGTGGGGGTAGTCCGGCCGCGAGTTGGTCGAGCGCGTCGCGGACCAGCGGGGCGAGCGGTACCGGTGGGTCGGCGTTCAACCACTGCGCGGTCGCGGCCTGGATGGCGGCGCCGACGGTGCCGGCCAGCAGCCGGGGATAGAGGTCCCGGGCCCGGTCGGTGCCGGTGCGGTGCGCGATCACCGTGACCAGCGCGTCCTCGGCCATGGCGTGCGCCTTGACCAGCTCGCCCTGCAGGGCCAGCTCGCTGGTCATCAGCCGGACACCGGCCAACCACTGTGGATCCGGTCCCTGGCTGCCGCCGCCGATCTGGCTGAGCACCGCGGCGGTGACCGCCGCCCAGATCGGCTCGCCGGCCGGCCGGCCGGCGAGGTCGGTGGCGATCGCCCGCAGCCGGTCGACGTGCCGGGCGGTGATCGCCTCCGTCTTGCTGGCGAAGTAGTTGTTGAACGTCCGGGGGGAGACACCGGCTGCCTCGGCGATGTCCTCGACCCGGACGTTGTCCAGCCCACGCTCGACGGCGAGCCGGATCGCCGCCCAGCTCAGCGCGGCCCGGGTGGCCTGCTTCTTGCGTTCGCGCAGACCCGGGACGGGTTGGACTGGACCGGTCATGGCACCAGGCTAACAGCAAGTTTGCGGATGATGCAATGTTGCGTGCCACGCATATTTGCTTCGGCCCAGGTTCATCGAACTCGAAATTCTTCGATCCTCGGCGACACGGAGCGTGCCCGGGTGATGCACAATTCGATGATGAACGATCCCCGGTTGCCCGCCCTGACCAGGGCCGAACAGGATCTGGTGGAGCACTACCTGCGGGTGGTCGACTTCGTCGGTCGGGCCAACCCGGCGGCCGACGCCGGACACTTCGACGTCATGCGCTGCGTGCTGGCCGCCCAGGGGCTGCTCGCGGAGGCTCGGGCGCTGCTGGTGGCCGCCGAGACCATGCGGGAACGCGGCGAGACGGAGGTGTTTCCGCAGACCCTCGCCCGCGCCATGCGGGTGCTCGACGGCGAACGCCGTACCGCGAGGGTCCTGTTACCGCCCGAATGAGCGGTCCCGCCGGTTCCGCGTGGACTGTCCCGGCCCCCGCGGACCGTCCCTCCGCCCGGACTGTCCGGCCAGCGTGGGATGTCCGACCTCGCACCGCTGACCGCGGCTCGACATGACCGGGCCGGTTCGGGGAACGCGGCGCGCATGGCGCCCGCACCCGAACCCGACGGACCAACCATCGGGATCCTCGGCTCGTACGGCGGCCGGAACTCCGGGGACGAGGCCATCCTGACCGGCCTGCTCGCCGACGTTCGGGGCCGCCGGCCGGACGCCCGGATCGTGGTCTTCTCCCGCAATCCCGCGCACACCCTGGCGACGCACCCCGACGTCGCCGCCGAACCATGGGAGGGGATCAACCGGGCCGACTCGGCGACCACGCTCGCCCGGCTCGACCTGCTGCTGCTCGGCGGCGGCGGCATCCTCTACGACAGCGAGGCCCGCCGCTACCTGCGGCTCGTCCTGGCCGCGCAGGAACGCAAACTACCGGTCTGCACATACGCGGTGGGCGCCGGACCGCTCACCGAGCCGGTGGACTGCGCGATGGTCCAGGAAGCCCTGACGGCCGCCCGCGAGGTCACCGTCCGGGACGCCGAATCCCGGCTGCTCGTCGAGGAGGTCGGCGTCCTGCGGCCGGTCACCGTCACGGCCGACCCCGCCATGCTGCTCGAACCGGAGGTCTTCCCGGCCCACCTGCTGCACGCCGAAGGGGTACGTCCGGACCGGCGGCTGGTCGGGATGAGCGTGCGGGAACCGGGCCGGGCGGCGGCCACCCTCGACGTGGACGGCTACCACCGGCTGCTCGCCCAGGTCGGCGACTTCCTGGTGACCCGGCTCGACGCCGACGTGGTCTTCGTGCCGATGGAACACGACGACATCCGGCACTCGCACGGGGTGCTGTCCCACATGGTCGCCGCCGCGCACGGCCGGATCCTGCACGGCAGCTACCGACCCCGGCAACTGCTGGGCCTGATGCGCCACTTCGACCTCGCGGTCGGGATGCGGCTGCACTTCGTGATGTTCGCGGCGATGGCCGGCGTACCGCTGCTGCCCCTGCCGTACGCGGGAAAGGTCTTCGACTTCGCCCAGCGCATCGGCGCACCCACCCTGCGCGGGGTGGAACGCGAGGTGGAGGGGCCGTTGCTGGCCGAGGTGGACCGGCTGTGGGACGAACGCGACCAGCGCGCCGGGGAGACCGCCCGCCGGGTCGCCGAACTGCGCCAACGAGCCACCCTGACCGGCGAACTGATCACCCCGATCCTCAACGCTCTCTGACTGGGGCGCTGCGGGGGCGCGGGTCGCCCGGCCGGTTCGACTCACCCGTTGCCTGGTGGGCGCTCGGGTCGGTGCCGCTCAGGTGGCCGGGCCGCGCCAGCGGTAGAGCCACCGGTCGTCCGCGCCGGTGGACTCGAGTTCGTAGATGTCCGCCTCGGCCAGGCCGTGCCCGTTCAGCCAGTGGTGGGTCAGCGGCGGTCGGCCGGTCATGTCCAGCTCGACCGTGATCGTCTCACCGTCCGCCGGACCGTCGGCCAGTCGTACCCGGGTGGTCGTAGCCATGCCCCCATCGTGCCGGTCCGGACCCGCCGGCGCGGCGGGAACGGGCCGGTCGGGGCGTAGCCCCTCGGGTTTCCCACGGGCGGCAGCGGGAATCCGCCGGCGTGCTGTCAGCGGAGGGTGAGTCCTACGACGCCCGGCGCAACGGCCTGGTCGGTGACGGTACGACCAACGACCAGCCGGCGCTGGCCGAACTCGTGGACCGGCTCGGCGCCCGGTACGCGGCCGACGGGATCCCCCGGGTCATCAACTGCCCGCCCGGCAGCTACGCGATCCGGGACGCGGGCACGGTCTGGCACAGCGGAGTCTCGCTGGTGGGCGCCGGCATCGGGGTGACCCGGTTCATCCTGTCGAACCCGGGCGACCGCACCCAACCGGTGCCGCTGGCCTACTTCACCACGCTCCAGCACGGCGCCGGTCCGGACAACCACATCGTCGACTGCACGTTCGCCGGCTTCGAGATCGACGGCTCGGGCGTGCAGCTGGACAACTACGACTACCTGGCGAAGGGCCTGGGCCTCCAGTACGTGCGACGGGGCCGGTTCCGGGACCTGTGGATCCACGACACCGGTGCCACCGGGCTCGGCTGCGACTTCCTACAGGACACCGTGATCGACGCGGTGGTGGCCGAACGCTGCGGCCGGCTGGACAACGGGCAGCAGATGGGCGGCGCGGGCATCGGGATCGGCATCGGCGGGTGGGGGCCGAGCGAACGGCTCACGGTCACCGCGTGCAGCACCCTGGGCAACGGAACCAACGGGATCTTCGTCGAGCTGCAGAAGGACTACTGGCGGCCACCGCGCGGCATCCGGATCGTCGCCTGCCACGCCGAGGGCAACCGGTTCGGCATCTCCGACTGGGGCGCCGACGGCCTGATCGTCTCGGCCTGCACCATGCTCGGCAACCAGATCGCCGGGTACGACGTTTCCACCAACGGCACCGCCGGGGTGGCCGGCAGCGGCGGCCTGGTCACCGACTGCGTGATCGACGGCAACGTACGGGAGGGCGTGAGCCTCGGCGGGTGCCGGGGCCCGTACCTGATCCGAGGCAACCGGATCAGCGGCAACGGCCGGTACGGCATCCGCGTCCACGGTTCGTCCGAACTACGGAAACCGGCCCGGGAGCCGGCCCGGGAGATCGTCTTCGACGGCAACGGCGTCTGGGGCAACGGCCTGGGCGGCGTACGGATCGACACCGACACGGCCGACCTGACCGTGATGGGAAACCGTATCCGCAGCAACGGGCGGTTGGCCGGCCCGGCGGCGACCGGATCGGGGCCGACGGTGCGCTACGGACCGCGTACGGTGACCGACAGCTCCGCCGACTGGCCACCCGGTTGCCACTTCGGCAAGGAGATCGTGGTGGGCGACCAGACCGCCACGGTGATGACGAACGACCGTACCGAGCTGACCCTCACCCCGGTGCGGGCCGGCATGCCGACCGCCTGGCACGGCGAGCCACCGGCGGACGGCTCCCCGTACCGCCTGTCGGGCGCGCCGCCCCGCCGGGCCGGGGTGACCATCGCGGCCCACAGCACCGGGCTGACCATGCGGAACAACCGGATCTGGGACGGGCTGGACCCGAAGACCCAGACCGACGGGCTGTGGGTGACCGAGCACGGTTGCTGCCGGGACGCGGCCGTCGAGGACAACGACCTGGCCGGCAACCGGGACGCCGCGCTGCGCCTGGACACCCCGCCCGAGAACGGCCGGTGGGCCCGCAACCACGGCGCCGACGACACGAGCTGACCCGGTGAGGGTTGCTGATCGGCGAGGACCGACGGTTGCCGTGTAGGTCGCCATAAGATCGGGCCTACTCAGCGGGACGGCTGGGACCTGAGCGGCCAGCCAAGTGTTAAAAAGGGACCCTTGCTCTACGAAAAGCGATAAGAAGGGGCCCTTCCTTGCAGGTCATCCACGGCGTGTGGCGGCCCGGTGGCCGGCTTGTCCTGTGGGCCGAGGACGGTGCCCCGACCGCCGTGACCCGGCGGGCTGGCCGGCCGCCACGGGAACGGCCGCACCCGTACGCCGCCGGACACCCGGCGCTGGCAGCCGCGCTCGGTGAGCTGGCCGCCAAGGCGACCACCGGCAGTACGTTGCTGACCCTGCCGACCCGCGCGGGCGTACCGGTCGAGTCGCCGGAACTGGTTCGCGTCGAGCCGGCGCCAGCGGCCCGTGGCGGTCTCAGCCTCGCGGGTTGGCGGGTGCCCAGCCTGGAGTACGACGCGGACCTCGCCCTGCCCACCCTGCTCGGGCTCGCCGCCGCCGGCCAGACCGGCGGGCCGGGTTCGGTGGCGGGGTCCGGCGGGGACCTCGGGAGCGACGTGGGTGGGCAACCGTCGACGGTGCCCGGAGCCTCGCTGCGTCAGCTCGGCCAGCTCGCCGCCTTCGCCGTCGACCTCGTCGAACGCGGACGTACCCTGCCCGGCGTCGACCTCTCGCCGGTGGGCGGACCCACCGCGCCGGCCGGTCGGGCCGGGCCCGCCGAATCGGCGGTCTCGGGCGGGCGGGCCCGGGCGGCCGAATCGTCCGCCCGGGCTGTCTGGCGGCCGCTGCTCACCGGTGGCGACGCGGCCTGGGCCCGGTCCCTCGCCCTGGCCCTGCCGCCGGCAGTCCGGGCCGCCGACCCGGATCTCCCGGTCGCGGACCTCGTCGCCGATGCCCTGGACGCGCTCACCGACGCGGCCGCCCGGATCGCCCTGGACGGCCTGCGGCTGGTTCCGGCCGGCCGGCGGACCGGGTCGGCGGAGGTGGTCCGGCGCTGGCTGACCGGGCTCACCGGGCGGCAGCGTACGGTCCGGGCCGACGCCGCCGCACTGGCCGAACTCGCCCGTGACCTGGCCGGCTGGCAGCGGGACGCCGCCGGCGGCCCGGTCCGGGCCAGCTTCCGCCTGGTCGAACCCCCGCCACCCGAGTTGGTCGAGGTGGCTGGGTGGCCCGAAGGCGCGTCCGACGGCCTGAACGCCTTGATCAACCCGGAGGGGGACGAGGGAGCGGCGGCCGGGTGGCGGGTGGAGTTCGCCCTCCAGTCGACGGACGGGTCGGGGCTGCTTGACGCCGAGCAGGTGTGGGCTGCCGACGGACCGCTCGGCCCGACCGGCCGGGCGATCGGGGCGCCCCAGGAAACCCTGCTCGCCGAGTTGGGCCGGGCCAGCCGGCTCTGGCCGGAACTCACCGACGCGCTGCGGACCGCCGCGCCGACCGCGTTGGAGCTGACCACCGAGGGCGCGCACCGGTTCCTCGCCGAGGGCGCCCCGGCGCTGCACGCCGCCGGCTTCGGCGTGCTGCTGCCGTCCTGGTGGCGCCGCCCGGGATCCCGGCTCGGGGCCCGGCTGCGCGCCGGCACCCCCACCGCGCCGGGCACCGTCACCGGGCGGGCCGGGATCGACCAGGACTCGCTGCTGGAGTACCGCTGGGACGTGGCGCTGGGCGACCAGTCGCTGTCCGAGGCCGAGTTGCACTCGCTGGCCGCGCTGAAGACCCCCCTGGTACGGCTGCGCGGCCAGTGGGTCGAGCTGGACTCCCGCCGACTCGCCGCCGGGCTGAAGTTGCTGCGTTCGCACGGCCGGATGAGCGTGACCGACCTGCTGCGGCTGGCGCTGGCCGACCGGAACGACCCGGACACGCTGCCGATCGTCGAGGTCAGCGCCGAGGGCGCGCTGGGCGACCTGCTGTCCGGCCGGATCGAACGGCACCTGACCCCGGTCGAGCCGGCGCCGGGATTCCACGGCACCCTGCGGCCGTACCAGCAGCGCGGTGTCGCCTGGCTGTCCTTCCTGGAGTCCGTGGGAATGGGAGCAGTTCTCGCAGACGATATGGGACTGGGAAAAACCATCCAATTGCTCTACTTGTTAGCTGATCGGGCAACAGATGTCGGGCCGACGCTGCTGGTCTGCCCGATGTCGCTGGTCGGCAACTGGGAACGGGAGGCCGCGCGGTTCACCCCGGACCTGCGGGTACACGTCCACCATGGCGCCGAACGGGCCCGGGGGGCCGAGTTCGTCGAGGCGGTCCACGCGGCGGATCTGGTGCTGACGACGTACTCGATCGCGGCTCGGGACGCCGCGGAGCTGGCCAGGATCGACTGGCACCGGATCGTCGTCGACGAGGCGCAGGCGATCAAGAACGCGGCGACCCGGCAGGCCGCCGCGGTCCGCGCGCTGCCGGCCCGGCACCGGATCGCCGTCACGGGTACGCCGGTGGAGAACCGCCTGGCCGACCTCTGGTCCATCATGGACTTCGCGAACCCGGGCCTGCTCGGCGCGGCGGCCGAGTTCCGGAAGAGCTACGCCGAACCGGTCGAGCGGCACGGCGACGAGGCCGCGGCCGAACGGCTGCGCCGGATCACCGGCCCGTTCGTGCTGCGCCGGCTCAAGACCGACTCCTCGATCATCGCCGACCTGCCCGCGAAGCTCGAGATGGAGGTGCTGTGCAACCTCACCGCCGAGCAGGCGTCGCTCTACCAGGCGGTGGTCGACGACATGCTGGCGCGGATCGAGCGCAGCGAGGGCATCGAGCGGCGTGGCCTGGTGCTGGCCACGATGACCAAACTCAAGCAGGTCTGCAACCATCCGGCGCAGTTGCTGCGGGACGGCTCCGGGCTCACCGGCCGGTCCGGCAAACTCGCCCGGCTGGAGGAGATCGTCGAGGAGGTGCTGGCGGTGGGGGAGCGGGCCCTGCTGTTCACCCAGTACGCCGAGTTCGGCGGCATGCTGCGGGCGCACCTGTCGGCGCGTACCGGCCGGGAGGTGTTGTTCCTGCACGGCGGGGTGGGCAAGGTGGAGCGCGACGCCATGGTGGCGCGGTTCCAGGCGGACGCGGGCGGCCCGCCGCTGTTCGTGCTGTCGCTCAAGGCCGGCGGTACGGGACTGACCCTGACCGGGGCGAACCACGTCGTGCACGTCGACCGCTGGTGGAATCCGGCCGTCGAGGACCAGGCGACCGACCGGGCGTTCCGGATCGGCCAGCGGCGGGCCGTGCAGGTCCGCAAGTTCGTCTGCGCCGGAACCGTGGAGGAGAAGGTGGCCGCGATGATCACGGAGAAGCGCGGTCTGGCCGCCCGGATCGTCGGCACCGGCGAGCAGTGGATCACCGGACTGTCCACCGCCCAGTTGCGCGGGCTGTTCGCGCTGGAACCGTCCGCGGTGGTGGAGTGATGCCGGACTTCGCGGATTTCAAGCCACGCCGCCGGGTTGACGGTGGACTGCGGGCCCGCTCGACCCGGGGCGCGATCGGCGCCTCCTGGTGGTCCCGGCGGTTCGTGGAGGTGCTGGAGTCGTTCGCGCTGGGCACCCGGCTGACCAGGGGACGCTCGTACGCGCGGTCCGGCCAGGTGCTCACCCTCGACGTGGCGCCCGGCGTGGTGACGGCACAGGTGCAGGGCTCGCGACCCCGGCCGTACCCGGTGCGGATCGGTCTGCCGGAGTTCGGCGCGGCGGTGTGGGCGCGGCTGGAGGGTGTGCTGGCCGCGCAGGCGTTCTACAGCGCCCGGTTGCTCGCCGGTGACCTGCCGGCGGAGCTGGCCGAGGTGTTCGAGGCCGAGGGTGCGGCGCTGTTCCCGGCCGATCTGGACGAGCTGGCCATGCGGTGTGGTTGCCCGGACGGGGCCGTGCCCTGCAAGCACCTGGCGGCCACCTTCTACCTGTTGGCGGAGGCGTTCGACGCCGACCCGTTCCTGCTGCTGCGCTGGCGCGGGCGGGATCGGGCGGAACTGTTGGCCCGGTTGCGGGCCGCCCGGGTCACGGCCGGCGGCAGCATTCCGGAGCCGCCCGCCCGGGACGCCCGGTCGATGGTCCCGGCGGATCCGCCCGGCGGGCCGGACCGGGCCGCGTCCGGCGCCGGTCGTGGCCCCGGTACGGCCGGCGTCCTGGCCGAACTCGTCACGGAACCCCTGGCCGAGGCGGTGGACCGGTTCTGGTTCCCGGCCGTGCCGCTGCCCGACCGGCCCCGGTCGCTGCGGACGGACGTGGACCTGCTGCTGCGTCAGCTCGACGCGCCGGATCGGGCCCTGGGCGGTCCGGGCCTGGTGGAGCGGTTGCGCCCGGCCTACCAGAGGTTCGCCGTACCGCCAGAGGACACCGACTGACCTACCTCGCCCGCGTCGAAACCACCGACAGCCCGTCCGCCCAGCTAGTGGTAGCGGCGCCGCAACTGCCAAACCAGCGCGCCGTTTCCCAACAGGATCAGCGCGTAGACGGCACCGACGATCCCGCCGCCGAGCACGGCGAGCACCGGTACGGCCGTCCAGAGCGCGATGGTGAGGACGAGCAGGATCCGCTTCCGGCGGATCCAGTGCCGGTCCTGCAGCCGAGCGAAGAACTTCGGATCCGAGGTCCGGAGTTCGCGGGTGATCTGCTCGAAGCGAAGCTGGTCCTCTTTGCTGAGCATGACGCTGGCCTCCCCCTGCCGGCGTGGAACCACAACGGAGCGGGGATACCCGACCATTGGCGCATCACGCTCCAGGACGAGCAGGAGTTGACGTCGGCGCACAGGGTCCGCTTAGCGGCGCCTTAAGTTTTCCTGTTCCCTCGTAACGTCCCGGGTGACCGGACCCGGGTGCTCGGACCCTTCCGGCGGGCCCCGGTGAAGTCATCGTGGCTGTTGACGGCCCCTGCCCCGGGAAAGCGCCGGTCGGCGCGGGGGACCCGGTCGGCTCAGCGTCGTCTTAAGTGCCCATCGGGCGCCAAACACACCGTCTTGATGCAGGTCAGACGCTTGGTTACCGTGCCGTAGCAACCCCCTTCACAATCACCCCCGCCGCACCGCCCGCCGCCACCGACGGTGTCGTTGCGCGCCCCTCACCCCTTTGGGATCGGTACATGGTTGACCAGAATGTGCCACCACGCCGGTCGGATCGTCGGTGGGACGGTCCGGAACACCCGAGCCCGTACGGCACCGCCTACTACCGGCCGGGTCACCCCGACCAGCCGGGTACCGGGCCCGAGGTGTCGCACGGACCACGGTGGACCGAGCAGCAGGCGCAGTGGGCCGGCCCGGAGGAACAGTGGTCCGGCCAGCAGGGGCAGTGGGCCGGCTCGCCGGGGTTCACCGGCTCGGGCGCCGATCCACGACGCGTGGACGTGCTGCCGGATCCCGATGCGGACGACGAGGACGACGACGGACGGCGGGTCGGCCGCCGCCGGGCGCTGGCCGCGTTCGGCGGTACGGCGGCCGTGGTCATCGGCGGCGCCGGCCTGGCGATGTCACCGGTCGGACGCGACCTGGCCGACCGGCTGTTCGGCTCCGGCGGCGACGCCGAGGCGGTGGCGCCCACCGACGGTACGGCGGCGCGGCCGAGCGGCCAGCAGCCGAGCACGGTGCGCACCTACACCGAGCAGAACGAGAGCTACATGGGTTCGCGGGCCGGTGCCGCGCTGAAGAAGAACACGCCCACCGGCGGGCAGGTGTTCGACGGGCCGGCCGAGGCCGCCGCCCGGACCACGGTCACCGTCCGCACCGTGTTGGCCAAGGATCCGGTCCGGCACCTGGCCAGCCGGGCCACCTTCGGCGGTACCCCCGAGGTGCTGGCCGACATCAAGCGGATGGGCATCGACGCCTGGCTGCGTCAGCAGCTCGACCCGGAGAAGATCGCGCCGACCCGGGCCGAGTTGAAGCTCTCCGAGCTGACCACCCTGAAGATGACGCCCGCGCAGCTCAAGGCGAACCGGGAGAGCCTGAACGCCAAGGGTGTGCAGGCCGACAAGGAGTACATCGACGCCACCGTCGCCCGGCAGATCTGGTCGGACCGGCAGCTGTTCGAGGTGATGGTCGACTTCTGGAACGACTTCCTGCACGTCGGCCCGGAGTTCGACAACTCCGACCTGGTGCGCGGGGCGTTCGACCGGGACGTCATCCGCAAGCACGCGCTGGGCAACTACGCCGACATGCTGGTCGCGGCGAACCGGCATCCGGCGCTGCTGATCTACCTCAACCAGGTGCAGTCGCACAAGAACGAGGTCAACGAGAACCTGGCCCGGGAGAACCTGGAGCTGTACTCGGTGGGCGTGGACGGCGGCTACAAGGAGGCCGACGTGCGCCAGGCCGCCCTGTTGCAGACCGGGCGGACCATCGACGAGAACTTCGGGTACGTCTTCGAGTCGACCCTGCACTACGTCGGCCGGGTGAAGATCCTGGGCTTCTCCTCGGCCAACAACTCCGCCGAGGGTGGTGACAAGGCCGGCGAGGCGTACTTCCGTCATCTGGCCAACCACCCCTCGACGGCCCGGTACGTGGCGCAGAGCCTGGCCACCCGGTTCGTCTCGGACACCCCGCCGAAGAGCCTGGTCGACCGGCTGGCCAGGACGTACACGGCGAACAAGACGGCGATCAAGCCGGTGCTGATGACGCTGTTCAGTTCCAGCGAGTTCTGGGCCGCCGTGGGTCAGAAGGTGCGCCGGCCGATGGAGTACCTGGTGGCCACGTACCGGGCGCTCGGCGTCACGCCCGAGCCGTCGCCGGGCTACCGGGCGAACGGCAACCGGGGCGCGTTCGCCACGGGGCTGAGCCAGATCCGGTCCAAGCTGGCCGAGCTGGGCCAGTTCCCCACCGGCATGCCCACCCCGAACGGCTATCCGGACGTCTTCGTGGCGTGGACCAGCGCCGGCACGATGATCAACGGATGGAACGAGGCCGCGACGCTGATCGCGGGCGGCCATCCCGAGTTCTCGTACCTGAAGCCCGAGAAGCTGGTCGGCGCCAAGGCGCCCGCGACCGCCGGGGCGTACGTCGACGCGCTGGCCCGGCGGTTGGTCCACCAGCCGCTCACCGCCAAGCAGAAGGCGCTGATCCTCGGGATCCCCGGTGTGTCGGCGACGGCCAAGGTGGACGCCGCCTTCCTCGGAGCCGTCCCGGCCATGGCGCGGGCGCTGCTCGCTTCCCCCCAGCACCACCTCCGGTGAGGCCCGAGATGGAGAAGACTGTGCTTCCGTTCCCCCTGCACCCCGACTGCCCGGACCTGCGCCGGTTGGCACCGAACCGTACCGAGGCGGTGCTGCGCGCCGAGGCGGCGGCGGTCGAGGCCGAGAACGCGGCCGAGCGGGACCGCTTCCGGACGCTGAACAACCTGGAGGAGGAGCAGCAGGACGGGCGGGGCGTCACCCGGCGTACCTTCGTGGCCGGCGCCGCGGCCACCGCGACCGCGCTGGCGACCAGCCAGTTCGTCACCACCCAGGCGTCGTTCGCGGCCACCAGGACCGGCACGCTGATCCACGTCTTCCTGTACGGCGGGCTGGACGGGCTGAGCCTGGTCGCGCCGGCCAACGACCCGGTGCTGCGGAAGGCCCGCCCCGACCTGCTGCTGGAGAACGACTCACCGGCGCTGGACCGCGGTTTCATGATGAGCAAGGCGTTCGCGCCGCTGTCGGGATTCCTGGCCAAGCGGCAGCTCGGCTTCGTTCCGGCGGTCTCCGATCCGCGCCTGTCGCGCAGTCACTTCCAGGCCCAGGACGCCTGCAACCTCGGTGGCCTGCCGGCCGAGACCGGCGGCCGGGGCTGGCTGGACTCCCTTGTCGACGCCCTCGGCGCCGGTACGGCGTTCCGCAGTGTGGGGATCGGCAGCACGCTGCCCCGCTCCCTGGTCGGTACGAACGGCGCGATCTCGCTGAGCAGCGTCGAGTCGTTGACCCTGCGCGGCGACCAGCGGTTCACCGCGGCGACCGAGAAGGCGATCAAGGGCCTGTTCACCGACATCAACCACCCGGTGGAGGAATCCGTCAAGGACGGGCTGAACGCGCTGAGCCTCGCCAAGAAGCTCGCGGCCCAGGACTACCAGCCGGCCGCCGGCGTCAAGTACGAGGGTGAGCTTGGCCGGTCGTTCCGGGAACTGGCCCGGCTGATCAAGGGTGGCGCGAACGTCCGGGTGGCCACCATCGGCACCGGCGGCTACGACACCCACGAGAACCAGGGACCGCGCGAGGGCGGGCAGCTGTTCCGGCGGCTCAACGACGTGGCGCAGGGCATGGCCGACTTCTTCACCGACCTCGGTGACCGGGCCGCCGACGTCACCGTGCTGGTCTCCAGCGAGTTCGGCCGCCGGGTCGCCTCCAACCGGGGCGGCACCGACCACGGTCACGGCGGTGTGGTGGCGATCCTGTCCGGCAAGCCGCTCGCCGGAAAGGTGCTGGGCACCTGGAACGGCTTGGACAAACTGGACAGTGGAGACGTGCCGGAATACAACAACATGTTCCACGTCTACGGTTCGGTCGCGCAGGGCCGGTTCGGCCTGACCAACGCGCAGATCGACAAGGTCTTCCCCCGGCAGAAGTTCACCCCCATCAAGATCTACGGCTGACCGCCCCGGCCGCCGTCGGCTGGCAAGCCACCCGTCAGATCAACCCGATGTCGGCGAACCAGGGGTGTCCGGGCGCTGCGGACCCCCCAAGTTCGCCGACATCGGGTTGATCTGGTCTGGTGATCATCGGCGTTCGTCATGAAGGTCTGCCGGTGTTTGGGGTCGCTGGTTGGTTCGGGCGGTACGGCTAGCGGACCGGCCGGTGGGTGCCGGCTGGTCGAGCCGGCCCGGCGGGCCGGGGTCGACCGGGTCGCGAACCCATCGGACGGGTACTCGCCCAGCGGTGCGGTCGCCGGGCCCGGGCCGGCACCCCGTCCCCGCCGGCCGCCGTCACATCCTCGCCGGCCATGCTCACCCCCCGGCCTTCGTCCGGTCACCCGACCGTTCCGGTCAGCCGACCTTCGCGGTCACTACGACCGTTTCAACGAGGGCCGGCCCGGCCGGGTCGCTGTCGGGCATCCGGCGCTGCCGCTGAGCCCGAGGACGATGGCCGCGCCGAGCTCAGGAACCCCGGCGGTGGTCGCGCCGGATCCGACCGGGATGGCCGCGCCGGATCCAGCGGCCCCGGCGGTTCAGGCCGCGCCGGATCCAGCGGTGCTGAACTCAGTAGCCCTGGCGCGGGGCCGGCAGGTGGCCGGTCAGCACCGTGACCGGTCGGGCCGGGATGACCGAGCGCAGCGCGTCCACCAGGATCTCCTGCACCGAGTACGGGTCGGGAAGTCGCCACCGGGTCTCCTCGGGGGCCACCGCCCACCGGACCACTCCCTCGGGCAGCCGGGTGGGTGGCGCCGGGATCCACGAGCCGGCGCCGTGCCGGATCACGTAGAGGCACTGGTCCAGCTCGGGACGCAGTGGCTCGCCCGGGCCGACCAGAAAGATCCACCGGCCGCTCGGGGTCACCGCCACCGGCCCGCGACCCTCCGCGGCGGTCTCCGTCCGGGCGTGCGGCCGGGTCGCGTCGATCACCCGCTGACCCAGGTACGCGGGCACCTCGATGGCGTCGAACGCGCGGCCGGTGGCCAGCAGCACGCCGTGCGGGCGGACCCGCCACCAGGCGGCGACCCGGGCCGGATCGCTGGTGGCGGAGCGTTCCCAGTCCTCCAGCGCCGGGTGGCAGCCGGTGGTCGGGCAGCCGGCCCGGCCGCAGACGAATCGGTGTCGGGCCAGGCAGGCGCCGGGCGTGACGTCCCAGCCGTGTCCGGCGTAGCGCATGGCGATCCGGCGGAGCCGGGTCCGTTCCAGTGACGTCAGGTCGACGAGCGGCGGTCGAATACTGCCCCACATCCCGAAAAACCTCTCTTCAGTGTTTGCCGTCGATCAAACGATCCCGTTACCGGTACCCCACGCGATCGTTTGGTCAGGAAGACGAGCGGTTGCAACTTGCATGAAAACTACGGGGGAGAACGTCGCGAATGCCGCACAGCGGGTGCGATCGCTAACAATCGAATAAGAGCCGCATATGACCCATAGTCGCTCCGCCGGGACGCCGGCGGTGCAGGGGAGGGATTGGGCCGTGGACGAGTTACCTATCGGGCGCAGGGTCGCCTACTGGCGTGGTCGCCGCCGGATGTCCCAGCAGGTGTTCGCCGACCGGCTCGGCAAGTCCAAGAGCTGGGTGGACAAGGTCGAGCGGGGGGTCCGCCGGCTCGACAAGTTCTCCGTGCTGCACGAGATCGCCGACGTGCTCCAACTCGACGTCCAACTGCTGCTCGGCCGCGAACCCGAGCGGCGCAGCGGTGGCCTCAACTGCATCGACCAGGTCGAGGTCGAGGAGATCCGGTCGGCGCTCGAACGGTACGACGCGATGACCGCCTTCTTCGACGCCGCGCCCTGCCCGCCGCCGCTGGACGAGATGCGCAAGGCGGTCAGCCACGCCTGGCTGACGTACCAGTACGCCCGCTACGGCGTACTGACCCGGGCCCTGCCGAAGCTGCTCCGCGACGCCCAGGCGGCGGACGCGGCGTACTCGTCCGGCGACGACGCCCGGGTCGCCGCGCACCTGCTGGGGCAGGTCTACCAGATCGCCTCGTCGGCGCTGCGCAAGCTCGGCGAGCACGATCTGTCCTGGCTGGCCGCGGACCGGTCGATGGCGGTGGCCCAACGGGCCGGCGACCAACTGCTGGCCGGGATCGCCACGTTCCGGGTCGGCAATGCCCTGCTGGCGCTCGGCCGGGCCCGTCCGGCCCTGGAGATCAACGTCAACATCGCCAACCGGCTGGCACCGAACACCGAGCACGAGGCCACCCCCGAACGGCTCTCGGTGTACGGGATGCTGCTGTTGCAGGGGGCCATGGCGGCGGCCCGGATCGGGGACAGCGCCACGGTGCGGGACCTGATCAACGGTGCCGAGGAGGCGGCCAACCGGCTGGGCGGCGACCACAACCACTACTGGACCTGCTTCGGTCCCACCAACGTGCTGCTGCACCGGGCCTCCGCGGCGGTGGAGCTGGGCGAGGGCCGGCAGGCCATGGAGACCCACGAGGCGATCCAGCCCGCCGAGTTCAACGCCCTGCTGCCCGAGCGCCGGGCACACCACCTGCTCGACATCGCCCGCGGCTGCACCCAGGTGGGCGACGTCGAGAAGGCCGGCGCGATGCTGCTGGAGGGCGACCGGCTGGCCCCGTCGGAGATCCGCTGCCGGCCGCTGGCCCAGGAGGTCATGTCGGACGTGCTCCGCCGGACCCGGGGCGCCCCGCCGGCGGCCATCGCCGAACTGGCCGAGCAGATGGGGGTGGGCGTGTGACCGGGAACGCCGACCCGATCGGGCAGCGGCGACCGGTGCTGTACGTCATCGGCTGCGGCTCGCCGCTGACCCGTGGCCTCGGCCGGCTGGTCGACGCCGGCCAACGCGACGGCTGGGACGTCTGCGTCATCCTCACCCCCGACGGCCGCAGGTTCGCCGACGAGGCCGCGCTGGGCAACCAGACCGGCCACCCGGTCCGCTCGGCCTACAAGGATCCGCGGGAGATCGACGTGCTGCCGTCGCCGGACGCCCTGGTGGTGGCGCCCGCCACCGTCAACACGATCAACAAGTGGGCGGCCGGGATCACCGACACCCTGGCCCTCGGCCTGCTGGTGGAGAGCCAGGGGCTCGGCCTGCCGATCGTCGCCATGCCGTTCACCAACGCCGCGATGGCCGTCCACCCGGCGTTCCAGGAGAGCCTGGCCCGGCTGCGTGACTGGGGCGTGACGGTGCTGTTCGGCGCGGAGGTCATGCCCCTGCACCCACCCGGCACCGGCGAGCGCCACGTCGACCGGTTCCCCTGGGAGTTGGCGCTCGGGGTCCTGCGGACCCGGCTGGCCGAGGGCGATCCGGTCCACTGACCCTCCGGTACCCGAGCGGACGCCGGTAAGCTGGGCCGCCGTGAGCACAACGGGATCCGCCGACGTCCGTCTGGCCGACGTGGTCGCGGCGCTGGAGGAGCGCTTCCCGCCCGCCTGGGCCGAGCAGTGGGACCGGGTCGGGCTGGTGGTGGGCGACCGCGCCGCGCCGGTTCGCCGGGTCAGCTGCGTGGTGGACTGCGTGCCCGAGACCGTCGCCGAGGCGCGGGCGGTGGGAGCGGACCTGATCGTGGCGCACCACCCGTTGCTGCTGCGCGGCGTCTCTTCGGTGTCCACCGACACGTACAAGGGCCGGATCGTGCACGAGCTGATCCGGCACGACACCGCGTTGTACGTGGCGCACACCAACGCCGACGTGGCCAACCCCGGCGTGTCCGACGCCCTCGCGGCCCGGTTCGGCCTGCTCGACCCGCGCCCGCTGGACCCGGCGTCGACCGGGCCGGCCGCCGGTTCGGGCCGGGGCGGCGGCCGGATCGGCCGATTGCCCGAACCGATGCGGCTGGCCGAGCTGACCCGGCTGGCGGCCAGCGTGCTGCCGCCCACCGCCTGGGGGGTACGCGGCGCGGGCGACCCGGACCGGATGATCTCCACGCTGGCGGTCAGCGGCGGCGCCGGCGACCCGTTGCTGGCCGTCGCCGCGGCGGCCGGGGCGGACGCCTACCTCACCGCCGACCTGCGGCACCACCCGGCCAGCGAGCACCTCGCGGCCGGCGGCCCGGCGCTGCTGGACGCGGCGCACTGGGCGACCGAGCGACCCTGGCTGGACGACCTCGCGGCGTTCCTGCGCGACCGGCTCAGCCTTGCCGTGACCGTGTCCGACCTGATCACCGACCCCTGGACCACGCACGCGGCATCCCCCGCGAACCGATAGGAGCCCTGAGTGAAGGCCGACCCGCAAGACCAGCGTCGCCTGCTCGACCTGCAGGCGGTCGACACCGCGCTCGCCCAGCTGGCGCACCGGCGTCGGACCCTGCCCGAGCACGCCGAGCTGGACACCCTGGCCCGGCAGCTGTCGGCGTGCGAGGACGAGCGGGTACGCGCCCAGGTGGCGGTCGACGACCTGGACCGGGACATCGCCCGGCTGGAGGGCGACGTCGAGCAGGTCCGCAACCGTGCCGAGCGGGACTCCGCACGGCTGGCGATGGGCACCGGCCCGGCCCGTGAACTGGAGGCGTTGCAGCACGAGATGGCCTCGCTCAAGCGGCGGCAGACCGAGTTGGAGGACGCCGAGCTGGAGCTGATGGAGCAGCGGGAGGCCGCCCAGGGGCTGCTGGACGGCGTCCAGGAGCGGCTGGCCACCACCCGGGACACCCGGGCCGAGACCGAGCGGCGCCGCGACGAGGCGCTGGCGGAGATCGACCGGGAGGAGCAGTTCAAGACGGCGGCCCGGCAACCGCTGGTGAACGACCTGCCCGCCGACCTGATCGCGCTGTACGACCGGATCCGGGAGTCCTCGGGCGGGTTGGGCGCGGCGCTGCTGCGCTCGGGCCGGTGCGGGGGTTGCCGGATCGAGTTCTCCGGCGCGGACCGGGCCCGGATCAAGGCGACCGCGCCGGACGAGGTGGTGCGCTGCGAGGAGTGCCGGCGCATCATGGTCCGTACCGCAGAGTCGGGGCTGTAGCCGATGGCGGTCGACCGGGTCGTTGTGGAGGCGGACGGCGGGGCCCGGGGCAACCCGGGCCCGGCGGGGTACGGGGCGGTCGTCCGGGACGCCAGCGACGGCCAGGTGCTCCTCGAACGGTCCGACGCGATCGGCGTGGCGACGAACAACGTGGCCGAGTACCGCGGCCTGATCGCCGGGCTGGAGGCGGCGGCCGAGGTGGGCGCCGCCCGGGTCGCGGTCCGGATGGACTCCAAGCTGGTGGTCGAGCAGATGTGTGGCCGCTGGCAGATCCGCAACCCCGGGCTGCGACCGCTCGCCGCCCAGGCGGCCGGCCTGGTCAGCAGGTTCGACCGGGTCGACTTCGAGTGGATCCCCCGGGAGCGCAACCGGCACGCCGACGCGCTCGCCAACGCCGCCATGGACGGGGCGGCCAACCGTACCCCCCGGAGGATCCCACCGACCGAGTCGGCGGCGTCGCCGGCCGGCGCCGAGGCCGGCGCGGCGGCCGAGGTCGACACGCCCGGCTCGTCCGGGGTGCGCTCCTGGGAGCCCCGTCCCACGGACACCGCCACCCGGTTGCTGCTGGTCCGGCACGGCGCCACCGAGTACACCGCCGGCGGCCGGTACTCCGGCCGCGGTGACGTACCGCTGTCCGAGGTCGGCCGGAGCCAGGCCGCCGCGACCGCCCGCCGGGTGGCCGAACTGGCCCCGCGGGTCGCGGCCGTGGTCAGTTCCCCACTGTCCCGCTGTACGGAGACCGCCCGCGCGATCGTGACCGAGGTCGGCGACCCGCCGATGGCGACCTCGGACGCGCTGCTGGAGTGCGACTTCGGCGAGTGGGAGGGGAAGACCTTCGCCGAGGTACGCGACCGGTGGCCGGACGAGCTGAACCGCTGGCTCGCCTCCACCGAGGTGGCTCCGCCGGGGGGCGAGTCATTCGTGGCGGTCGGCGTCCGGGCGCGGTCGGCGGTGGCGGGGCTGCTGTCCACGTACCCCGGTCAGACCGTGGTGGTGGTCTCGCACGTCTCCCCGATCAAGCTGCTGCTGCGCGACGCCCTCGCGGCCGGTGACGCCCTCCTGCACCGGCTCTACCTGGACGCGGCCGGGGTGTCCGTCGTCGACTACTGGCCCGATGGTGGGGTGGCGGTGCGCAGCGTCAACGAGACGGGCCACCTGCCCGAGGCCTGATCCCACCCGCCCCGCCGGGCCGCTCGGCGCCGTCGGGTTGCCTGGTGGCGCCGGGCCGTTCGGTGTGGTCGGGCCGCTCGGCGCAGGCCAGGCGCCGTTCGGCGCAGTGGTCCCGATACTCGTAGTGAGCGCCGTCACATCGCCGATACCCTCCGGGCCGTTCGAATTTTGATCTACGGCCCTGCTTTCAAGGAGGTGTGGCAGATGAGTGAACCCCTCGCGGGCGAGCCACCGCGGCCGGCCGACGCCGAGCCAGCGGAAACGGCCCTGGCTGAGTCGAAGGACCGCAGTCCGTGGAACTGGCTGCTCTTCGTGCCGATCGTCGTGCCGCTGATCACGCCGCTGTTCAACAAGGACCATCCACGGGTGCTCGGCTTCCCGACCTTCTACTGGCTGCAACTCGCCTTCATCGTGCTCGGCGTGGCCACCACCACGGTGGTCTACCAGATGACCAAGAAGCGGAGGTGAGCACCGTGTGGAAGGACCACCTCACCGAGATCATCGTCTTCACCCTGCTGTTCCTGCTGGTCAGCGCGATGGGCTTCGTCGCCGCCCGGTGGCGCGCCCCGAACGACATGGCCCACCTCGACGAGTGGGGGCTGGGCGGGCGCAGCTTCGGCGGCTGGGTCACCTGGTTCCTGGTCGGCGGTGACCTCTACACCGCGTACACCTTCGTCGCCGTGCCGGCGCTGATGTTCGGCGCCGGGGCCGCGGGGTTCTTCGCGGTGCCGTACACGATCATCATCTATCCGCTGGTCTTCCTCGTCCTGGTCCGGCTCTGGTCGGTGTCGCACCGGCACGGCTTCGTCACGCCCGCCGACTTCGTCCGGACCCGGTTCGGTTCGCCGACGCTGGCGCTGCTGATCGCCATCACCGGCATCGCGGCCACCATGCCGTACATCGCGCTGCAACTGGTCGGCATCGAGTCGGTGCTCAAGACCATGGGCGTAACCGGCGACAACGCGCTCGCCCGGCACCTGCCGATCATCATCGCGTTCGCGATCCTGGCCGCGTACACGTACCAGTCGGGGCTGCGGGCGCCCGCGCTCATCGCGTTCGTCAAGGACACGCTGATCTACATCGTGATCCTGGTGGCGATCATCTGGCTGCCGCACAAGCTGGGCGGCTGGAGTTCGATCTTCGACGCCGCCGACGCGAAGTTCAAGGCCAGCCCCGCGCCGGGGGACGGGATCGTGCTCAACGCCAACAACCAGGTGCAGTACATCACCCTGGCCCTGGGTTCGGCGCTGGCGCTGTTCCTCTACCCGCACAGCATCACCGGCGTGCTGGCCAGCAAGAACCGCGACGTGATCAAGCGGAACATGTCGGCGCTGCCCGCGTACAGCCTGCTGCTCGGGCTGATCGCGCTGCTCGGTTACATGGCCATCGCCGCGAAGGTCAAGCCGTTGCCCGGTGCCTCGGCCGGCTCGTCCGACAGCAACACGGTGGTGCCACTGCTGTTCGACCAGCAGTTCCCGGACTGGTTCGCCGGGGTCGCGTACGCGGCCATCGGGATCGGCGCGCTGGTGCCGGCCGCCATCATGTCGATCGCGGCGGCCAACCTGTTCACCCGGAACATCTACAAGGAGTACCTGAAGCGGGACGCCACCGCGGCCCAGGAGGCCAACGTCTCGAAGATCGCCTCGCTGGTCGTGAAGCTCGGCGCGGTGGCCTGCATCGTCTTCCTGGACCCGCAGTTCTCCATCGACCTCCAGCTCATCGGCGGCGTGATCATCCTCCAGACGCTGCCGGCGGTGGCCCTGGGCATCTACACCCGGTGGTTCCACCGGGGCGGTCTGATCGCCGGCTGGGTGGCCGGGATGGGACTCGGGATGTGGATGCTCTACCAGATCCCCAACCCGGCCACGAAGCGGACCCACTTCGGCGGGTCGGCGTTCAAGCTCTCGGACTTCGGCTTCGACACCCAGAAGACGATCTACGTGGGCATCGTGGCGGTCGTGGTCAACCTGCTGGTCGCGGTGCTGGTGACCCTGGCACTGCGGGCCGGCAAGGTGGCCGACGGTCCGGACGGCACCACCCGCGACGACTACTTCGCCGACGAGGGTGACCCCCGGGTCGAACCCGGCCGACGCGAGGACGCCGAGGCAGCCCCGGAGCCCGTCGCCTGAGCCGAAAGGAAGGGCCCCTTGTTATCGCTTTTTGTATAGGAAGGGGCCCTTCCTGACGCCTCACGTACCGTTGCGCCGGACGCCGACCGGGCGCCGCCGGGCGGTTCAGGTGTCGCGGGCAGCCGGTCCGGGCGACCGCTGATCGGCCAGGCCGTACCGGTAGGCGTATCGGACGGCCTGCGCGCGGTCCCGCACCCCGGTCTTGGCGAACAGCCGGTTGACGTGCGACTTCACGGTGGCTTCCGTGACGTACAGCCGGCCGGCGATCTCCCGGTTGCCCAGTCCCGCGGCGATCAGCCGGAGCACCTCGACCTCCCGAGCGGTCAACCCGGCCCGGTGCAGGGGCGTCCCGATCTCGCCGCCCCCGCCGCCGCTGTCGCTCCCGCTTCCGCCCCCGCCCCCGCCGACAAGCCCGGCCGGTCCGGTCCCGGCGCTAGGCTCGTCACCGGGCCCGGACGTCCGCGCCGGGTCCGGGGTTGGCACGGCACCGGAGGCGGCGGCCAGGAGCCGTTGCCGTACCAGCGGATCCAGCGCCGACTGGCCCACGGCCGCCGCCCGGACCGCCTGCGCGATCTGGGTACGACCGGAGTCCTTGGTCAGGTAGCCGAGCGCCCCGGCCCGCAGCGCCGACAGGATGTCCTCGTCATCGGCGTACGTCGTCAGCACCACCACCCGGGTCTCCGGATGGTCGGCCTGGATCCGCGCGGTCGCGCGTACCCCGTCGCAGCGGGGCATCCGCAGGTCCATCAGCACCACGTCCGGGCGGTGTTCGGCGACCAGGGCGACGGCCTCCTCGCCGTCGGCGGCCTGGCCCACCACCGACACGTCGTCGAGCAGGTCCAGCAGCAGGGCCAGTCCCTCCCGTACCGCCGCCTGGTCGTCGGCGACCACCACCCGGATGCTCATCCCGGCATCCTGACATCGACCCGCCAGCCGGTGCCGGCCGGACCGGTGTCGACGGTTCCGCCGGCCAGCTCGACCCGTTCGCGCAGCCCGGTCAGCCCGTACCCGGGCGGCAGGCCGGCCCCCGGCGGCGCGGCCACGGTACGGCCACCGTCGTCGCTGACGCTCAGCCGGACCTCCGCCGGCCAGTACGTCAGATCGATCCGCACCCGGGCCCCGGGCGCGTGCTTGCGGATGTTCGTCAACGCCTCCTGCGCGGCCCGGTACAGCGCGTGTCCGGCCTCCGGGCTCAACGGCCGGGGCGTACCGGCGACCCGAACCTCGGCCGGGACGGCCAGGTCGCCCCGGTACGCCTCGGCCAGCGTCGTCACCAGCTCGGGCAGCGGCAGCGGGTCTCCGCGCAACGCGGTCACGGCCCGTCGCGTCTCGGCCAGTCCTTCCCGGGCGACCCGGCCGGCCTGGTCGACCACCTCGGCGGCCTGCCGGACGCGGTCGTGTTCCAGCAGTGCCGCCGCCGTCTCCAACTGCACGGACAGGGCGGACAGCGAGTGCGCCAGAACGTCGTGGATCTCCCGCGCCAACCGGGCCCGCTCGGCCAGCGCCGCGGACCGGGCCCGTTCCTCCCGGGCCACCTCGGTCTCGACCAGCAACAGCTCACGCTGCTCGTCCTGCTGCGTCCGTTGCCGTCGGACCATCCCGGCGAGTAGGCCGACGAGCAGCGGGACGGCCGACACCGCGGCCGAGTCGAGCGGAGCGCCGGTGGCCACCTCGACGGTCACCAGCGCGACGATCAGCGCGGACGTCAGACCGACCGAGACGGCCATCCCGAATATCCACCCCGCGAACAGGCAGGCGACGGTGGGGTAGAGGACGGCAAACCCGCGATCGTGGAACGTGACCAGTGCGACCCCGGCCGATCCGCAGACCGCGATCGCCGCGAGCCAGGTCCGGGGCCCGGCCGGCCGGAGGACCATGACGGCCCAGGCCAGGTCGGCGATCCCGATCAGAACCAGCACAATCGGCCACCGGCGGTCATCGAACACCGGCCTGGTGGCCAGCACCCCCCAGGTCAGCGCCACCAACCCGACCAGGCTGCGAAGCTGTCGGCGGCGGTCGAGGGCACGGTCGGTCGCGCCGAACATGCCACCAGTCTCCGTCATCGATCGGCGGTGTCGACGCCGCCTCCGGCGAAAGCCCGCCGCGCGTCGCGGCGCGCGGTTCGCCGGGCGCCGCGCGGCGCGAAGGGTACGCCGGTGGCGAGCGCGCGCCACCCGACGACGGCGCTCTCACCCAGCAGGCTCAGCCCGAGCATCAGCAGCAGCGCGGCGGACAGCACCCGCAGGTCGGCGCCGGCGAGGTGGGCCAGCCAACCGATCCCGAGCCGGACCGCGACCAGCCCGAGCCAGACCACCACGGTGACCGGGCGGTAGCGGTACCAGACGTGGCCGTCGCGGGCGTACACCCGGACCGTGCCGCCCCGGGCCGCGCCGGCGGCGACCGCGACCGCGACCTGCACGGCGAGCGTGGCCACGTCGATCGCGGCAAGGTGGTGGGCGGTTCTCGCCAGGGTCACCACGCCGTACCCGGTGAGGACCAGCGGCAGTACGACCAGCCGCCGGCCCTCCAACGGCTCGCCGCTCAGCCGGCGGGCCAGGACGTAGCTGACGGCCAGGACGGTCAGCAGGATGCTCAGCGCGTTCACCAGGGGTTCCCTTCGTCGTCTCGGCAACGACGGTAGGAACCGCGACGGTGGAACACCGCCACCCGAGGGTGGAGATCCGGGTGGAGATCCCCGCCTCCACCCGTGTTCGCCTCGGCGTCCACCCCCAGCCGGCGTGGGCCGGTGTCAGCGCAGGACGCGGTAGAGCAGCAGCAGGCCGATCACCGTGCCGAACAGCACGATCACCGTCTTGAGCACGGCCGGCGGCAACCGGCGGGCCAACCGGGCGCCGCCGTACCCGCCAATGATCGTCGCCGGCATCAGCACCGCCACGGCCGCCCAGTTGACCGGACCGAACAGCCCGAACACGAGCAGCGTGGTCAGCCCGACCAGCGCCGACAGCAGGTTCTTCACCGCCGTGACGCGTACCAGGGACTCGTCGAGCACCAGGGCCAGCCCGGCCACCAGCATCACCCCGAGCGCCGCGCCGAAGTAACCGCCGTACACCGAACCCACCGCGACCATCGCCTGGACCGTGACCGCCCGGCGGCGCGGGCTCAGCTCGGCCGGATGACCGACCAGCCGGCGGAGCTGCGTCTGGAACGCCAGCACCGCGGTGGCGGCCAGCACCAGGAAGGGTACGACCAGCTCGAACGCCCGCGCCGGGGTGACCAGCAGCAGCGCGCCACCGGCGGCGGTGCCCAACACGGTGGTCGGGAGCAACGGCAGCAGCCGCCGGCGGGCCGGCAGATCGTGCCGGCTGCCCACCACACTGGACACGTACCCCGGGCAGACCGCGATCGAATTGCTGACATTCGCCGGTACGGGAGCCAGCCCGATCGCGAGCAGCGCCGGGAACGTGATCAGCGAGCCGCCACCGGCCACCGCGTTCACGGTGCCGGCTGCCAGCCCGGCGCCGACCAGCAGCGCCACCTCGGAAAGATCCATGCTGAGCCGAGGCTAGTACGACCGTTGCCGGCCCGCTCGACCGGCCACGGTACCGCGGCGCCGGCCGGCCGCCCGTACCGCTGATCCATGGCCCTGGTTTCCTGCCGCGTTGCCGCTCCTGCCCTTGGTTCGCCGCCCCTGGCCGCGGTGGGTCCTGATGCTGGATCACCGGCCCGGGCCATGGTCGGTCCTGGGTCGGTCCGGTGGTCCCGGCCTGGCGGACGGGTGGGGGCAATAACCGGCGAAGGATCCCCGTTAGGATGGGTACGCGACGGACGAGTCGACCGGGCGGTCGCGTCGAGCGGGTCTCCGGACCCGCCGCCGAGGAACGTCCGGACTCCACAGGGCAGGGTGGTTGTTAACGGCAACCCGGGGCGACCCGCGGGAAAGTGCCACAGAAAACAGACCGCCGCGCCCAACTGGGCGCGGTAAGGGTGAAACGGTGGAGTAAGAGCCCACCAGCACCCCGGGTGACCGGGGTGGCTCGGTAAACCCCACCCGGAGCAAGGCCAAGAATGGGTCGCCACCGCAAGATGACGACCCGCGCAGGCGTTCGAGGGCGGCCCGCCCGATGCCTGCGGGTAGGCCGCTGGAGCCTGCCGGCGACGGCAGGCCGAGATGGATGGCCGCCGCCGGTGCGTACCGGCAACGGTGCGCGCCGGGCACAGAATCCGGCGTACAGGTCGACTCGTCCGTCGCCCACCAGCTCAGAGACCTGATCAAGGCTCTGAGCTGGTTCTATGTCCGGGTGTCTATGGCCGTTGTTGGTCAACTTTGGTCGGCGTTTGACGCCCTGTGGACGCCCTGACGCCCTGGAGACGCCCTAAGCGCTGGCTCAGTTGGCCTCGCCTCGGGTCGGCCGTGCTGCTCCGTCGCGAGGGCTTTACGGGGCCGGCGCGTGGGGTTCCGGGTAGGGGTCGGCGGTTGCGGGGGAGGGCCGGGTACGCCTTGGCCGTGGAGCTGGGTGTCGCGGCGGGTTGAGTCAGTGGCAAGCCAGTCCCGGGGTTGGACTGGCGCGGCAGCCGGAAGCCCCGACCGCGCGACCAGGCCGACCCGTCGGCTTCCGTCACGGCCTCGCTGGGCCTGGTCCCCTGGTTGGTGGGGGCGGTGTCCCGGCGGCTGTCGGCGGCTTACCGCCCCGGTGCCGTAGGCGTCCGGGGCGGATTGCCGCCGGCCGGGCTTGCCGCCCCGCACCGCGCGGAGCGCGGTGCCTTGATCTAGAACAGAACAAATCGGCAGTCAATCCCTTGATGGCAATGGTGGTGCAGTTGTGCGAGTAGGTTGCTGTCCGCATTCCGCTACTTGCGGATCGGCGATACCATGAGGAGTATTGGTCTCAGATTTGGCCTGAGTCAGCCGAACGGGAGAGCTAGTGCAGTCGCAGTGGGCTACGGCCGACGAGCTTCTCAAGAAGTGGCTACGGCGAACAAGGGAGGGACAGCACTCGCACCACGAGGCCGGCAAGCTTCTCAAGCGCGTCAATTATTGGCTGGCGATCCCCGTGATTGTTATTACAACAGTCCTTGGGACGGGTGCGTTCGCCACGCTGACCAGCAATGTATCTAAAGAGCTGAGACTTCTGTTTGGAGTGCTGAGCATAGTGGCTGCAGTGCTTTCCGCGCTCCAAATACATCTTCGTTATCCAGAGCGGGCGGAGAAGCACAGGAGCCTCGGTGCCCAGTATGGAAATATCCGCAGGCGGATTGAGAGCATTCTTGCGACCCCTTATGAAGAAAGAGGGGACCGATCCCTGATGCTCGACGAGCTGCGTGGAAGGCTCGACGCGCTAAGTTCCGAGGGGGACGTCGTTTCCCGTAGAGTATTCGATAGAACGCTAAAGAGACTAGATGACCGGGATAAGAGGGGGCGGATTGAGGCTAGTCCGTGATATGGCTAAAGACTAAGACTCTGCATCTCCCTTAGTAAGTCTTCCGGTAGTCGATCTAGCCATACTTGCTCAAGCCGCATGGGGCTGCTTTCCAGTCGCTCGAAGATAGCTATGCTCTCGGGTTGGCCAAGGAGGACGAATGATCCGGATTTGCCGGCGGCACTAGTCGGGCCGTAACGATCGAATATCTCCTGTAATCGGCATCGCTCTCGTTCCGCGAAGGACTCGATCCTGTCCGGATAATCTGGTTGCTCATCGAAGTCCATCGCAAGAAGAACTGCATTCAAAACTTCTCGCGAGAGTTGCTCGTTGTACTTGGTTGTGCAGAACGTGTAAAAGATTCTTTCGGTCTGGTCAAGGACCGAGTTCAGGAAGTAGTCGGGCAGGTCGGACATCGCTTCCATGGCCCGCGCAACCTCCCGGTCGTAGACTTCGACCAACGCAAGCAGACCATACAACGAGCGTCTGACACTTCTCGGCAGATCAGTCGACGGCTTATACAGGAGCCTATGGGACATAACCGCCCAAAGGTCCGACGCCGCCGTTCGGATTTGGATTTCGCAGTCACGGTCTTCGTCCGGTTCGGCTCCACCGGGCGCGACTGGTAGAAACGGCTTAACCTGCAGGTGAAGGCGAGGGTAAGTCAGCCTGTCCTCGTCCCCGCCTTCCTTGCGGTCGTCTGCGGACCAAGTGACGTGGAAATTGCTGCGGACCATCTCTTCGGCGCGGTCTAAGTCCCCTGAGTGGCGAACGACGACCCGAACCCCGGCTTTGTCATATATTTGCTTCCATGGGTCGGATAAGTCATTAACTATAGCTTTTTTGACGAAGCTTCCAACCTCCTTTGCGCGATAGGTAACAGTGCAATCGATTCGCGCTTTCACAGCAAGAAGGCGAATTCTTTGGGCGGTTTCTTGGGCTAGCTGCTCGTAGCGTGGCCGCTCTTCCGAATAGCGAACCCTGGCCTCTGCGGCGATGTCACTCATTCAGGCTGCTCATCTTTTGCCGCTTGCTTCCCCGGTATTCCTCGTCCTCGAACTGGCCCCATCCTGTCTGTAATGATTATCCTATCTGCTTGCCCGTCCCCCTGCTCGAACTTGATTAGGTCGCTGTCGAGGACAGAGTTCGGTCCAGCGAGCGTAAGTCCGCTCTCGAAAGCGATGCTAAATTGCTTCAACTTGGTTTCTACGAAGTAGGTGTCTTTATCGAAGGTGGAGGTTGGGACGTCCTTCTTCATTAGAAAATTGAGGAAGTCGTCGCGTTGCCCGTTTCTAATATGCGTCGTCGCAAAGCCACGTGGTGAAACAGTCGTCCGCTCACTCAACAGCTCGGAGGCGAGAGCCATGGCATAACGGGTGCGGAGTTCGGGGTTGCCAGTACTTTGGTTAATCCAGTCTTGGGTGTAGCGATAAAAGAGGCGAGTGACCTCTTTTGGCTCCTCCAGTAGGCGGCAGCCGAGGTACTTCCGAAGAAAGAAGGCAGCGACCTCTCCTCCAGTCATCTGCCGATCTGCTGCCCACCCGTATAACAATCCGCCGTCCAGGTCTGCAGCTCGAAACAAGCCGACCTTGTAGACTTTCGACCGACTCGTTAGGAAGAGGTCCGAAAAGTACCTGACAGCCTGCGCGCCGGCTGCTTCAACAGACTCTTCGGCCCGCATGCCTCCTTCCTGCTCAATCTTAACTAGTAGGATAGAGCGCGAGTTGTCAACGATGCATTCTGCGACTAGTAGTATTCCAGCGGAGGTTGTTCCCGATTGGCTATCCCTTAAGATTTGTGCTAATTGTTGGGAGGTTGAAACAAAATCGATCGAAGGGTCCGCTAGGAGATTCCGTATCGTCTCAGGTGTCTTTGACGTGACGGCATCGTTTTCAACGATTTGCCGTCCGTTTTTCTTTACAACGTCGCGGAGGCGGGTTTCTAACTGAGCTTCGGCCTCGCCTTCGAGGTTGCAAACGGCGTTACCCATCACGACCGAGGGTGGGTTCGCGTCGGACCTTGAAACCCTGGGGATTGTGTGAACGATTGCCTTAGTGATCTTGATTAGCCCTACGGACGCCTGCACTTCGCCCATCCTTCGCGATGTTGCTCTCGTTGGTTATGAGTTATTGGGACACTTGTTCGATGACTCAGGGTGGATCGGTGGCAAGGTGTCGCTGCCGATCCCCTTCACGATCAGTCTCCTGGCATTGTCGTGAAGACGGCTCATGCGATCAATCCATCTATCGTGAACCCGTCTTCCGCACGAAACAACCTCGTGGTATTGAATGTCGCGCCTTCCCGGGGGCCTCGTTGGCGACTCAACGGTGGTCGACAGCGAACAAGTACTCGTACTCCCACTCGATCCGGTCGGCGGGTAGGACGATATCTGCGGCAACCTCTACGACGCGGTGTCCTGAGTAGGTGCGGCGTGTGATGGAGAGGACAGGCGTGTTTCTGGACATCTGGAGCGCACCTTCCTCGGTGTCCGTGGGCATGCGGGCTCGGATCGTCTCGACGCTCTTGGTGACAGGTCGTCCGAGCCGGGTTAGGAGGACGATGTGCGCGGAGAGCGCAGGTGGCTTGTCCAAGAGCGCAAGCGAGGCGTCGCCTAGGTCGCCTAGCCGGTAGTAGGAGGTCATCAGCTGCTGCGGAACACCGTTGACGCGCACGAGCGCCTGACGCTCCAGGAGCATGGCTCCCACGGGCACGTTGAAAAGTTCCGCCAGTTCCGGTGTAGCGGTCACCTCGCGGTGTTCGCCACTGACCTGCTCTTCATCGACTGCTGAACCTATCGAGCGATCCAGGCATCCGGTATTCGTCCCTGCCTGCCGGGGCGCGTGCGGCTGGAGGCGGCTCAGTTGAGTGGAGGGGCGAGCGTAGGTGCCTCGTCCGTGTTCGGTGGTGACGGTGCCGTCGGCGCGTAGGTGGGCGATGGCTTGGCGGATGGTGCCGCGGGCGACGCCGAATTCGCGCATGAGGGCGGGTTCGGAGGGGATCAACGCGCCGGCCGGGATGGCTCCGCTGGTGATGCGGTGGCGGAGTTCGTCGGCGATGGCGCGGTAGCGGGGTTGCTTGTGCGGGGTTGGCACATCGGTCACGGTACCTGTCTGCCGGGTTCTCAACCGGTCCGGCACGCGTCATGCCAGATGTATAGACAAGTCGTCTAGTTGTAGGTACGTTTCGAAGGCGGTCGGGGACGGCTGATGACAAGGGGTTGGCACCAGGACCGGCCCCGGCCGCACTCAACGGTTTCTTCGCGTCTTCGGCAGCGGCCGGTGGCGCTGATTCGACGTGCCCACAGTCCCAGCACGGCGCTACCCGCCACTGCCCGCATCAGTGTGCGCCGTGCCGTCGAGGGGCCGGTGGTCGGCTCGCGTACTCCCAGGCGGCCGGCCACCGGCTCCCTCGCCCGTCGCCGTGGAGGTGCAGCGATGATCCGTTCCCACCGTCGACACAACGGCCGCTGGTCCTGGTGGCCCTGGAACCGCCGGCCAACCCAGACACTGGCCCGACACGCCAAGACCACCGAATCTCCAACAGCAACATCGCTGCGGTGGGCTGACAGTCCGACCGTCAAGCTGCCGAATCTGCGGTACGCGCCGCTGCTCACCCTCGGCCAGGCGTACCGGAGCAACGGCGGGCGGTGGAACCGGTGACCCGCCAACCGCAACCACCCGCGCGACAGACGGAGCATCCCGTGTGGTGTGACCGGCGGCGCTGCGGCTACCTCGTACCGCCGATCATGTCGCACATGCCCCGCCGGCACGTCGGGTCGTCCGCCCGTCTCGGCACGGTGTGCGGCGCTGGACTGGTGATCGTCCACCTGGTCGCCTCCCACGGCCAACCACCCCTGATCGGCCTACACGCCGCCGGTATCAGCCGGATCGCCGGGACAGTCGAATTGCCCCTGCCCGACGCCTGGCAGCTCGCCCGCCGACTGGACCACCTGCTCGCCGACGCCGGCTACACCCCACCTACCCAGGAGGCCACCGATGAACAGTGACGAGCGTTCAGAGCTTGTCGGGGGAGAGTGCCCGCCCTGGTGCGAGGGCTGCGGCCCGGACGACCCGATGCACCGCACCGACCTGACCACCATCGGCTCCGAGGGCGGCGGGTGGATCAGCCTGCACGTCCTCCTGGACCGGTTCCGTCGCCGGGAACCGATGCTGCGCATCGACACCACCCGCTACGGGCCGACGCAGAGCATCGTGCTGACCGTCGACCAGGTGGGCCGGTTCCTGCTCGACCTGGCCCGCGGTCACGAGATCCTGCGGGAAACCCGTACCGCCCGGCGGGCTGTGGCCCGGTCCGACGGTGACTGACCGGCCCGACCCGACCACCCGGCAGACGTACCAACGTCTAGGCGGTAGCGTTACCGGCGTGATCCCCCGGGACTGGCGACCGCGCTACCTGCAACTGGCCGAGGACCTACGCGCCCGCATCGTGTCCGGGGAACTCCCGCAAGGCTCGGCCATGCCCAGCGAAACCGAGCTGGCCGACACCTCCGGCCTCTCCCGCACCTCGGTCCGTAACGCCATCCGCCAACTCCGCGAATGGGGCCTCGTGCGCGCCGAGCAGGGCCGGGGCACCTACGTCCGTGCACCCCGGCAGCGGGTGCGGCGCCGCAACACCGACCGGTACCAGTGGGAGAAAGACCGCGCGCTGGCCAGCGAGGTCGAACGCCGCCGCTCCGGGGGTACGGAACACGACACCGGCCTGACCGTCGATGACCTGAAGTTCCACGCCGAATACACCAGCGTGGACGCCGACGAGGACATGACCGCCGTGTTCAACCTGCCGGTCGGTACCCGGTTGTTGCGGCGGGTGTACTGGACCAGTTCCCGCCACGAGAGCGCCCCCCTGTCGATCTCGTACTCGTACCTGCCGTACGAGCTGGTGGCGAAGAATCCCGACCTGCTCGATCAGGAGAACGAGCCCTGGCCCGGCGGCACCATGCACCAACTGCACACCATCGGCGTCGAGGTCGACCAGATCACCGACGAGATCCGCGCCCGCCCACCCTCACCGGATGAGGCTGAACTCCTCGACATCGAAGCCGGCGTCTCCGTGCTGACCGTCCGGAAGATCTCCACCGACATCAACGGCCAAGTGGTCGAGGTCGCGGACATCGTCCTGCCGGGGGACCGGACTGAACTGGTCTACACCACCGTGTTGAAGCGGTGGAAGGCGTGACCCGGCTCGTCTCGGTCATCACCGCCGTCCACGGGCCCAGCATCGGATACCTCGCCCAGGCATACGCCTCCCTGACCGCACAGGAGATGCCCGACGGGTGGGACTGGCAATGGCTCGCCCAAGAAGACGGCCAACACAACCTGCTCATCGACCATCTCCCCAATGCAGACCCGAGGATCAGTGGCGGCAGCGGCCGACCCGGCGGACCCGGCGTCGCCCGCACCCTCGCCCTGGCCCGGGCTGAGGGGGAGTACATCAAGGTCCTGGACGCCGACGACCAACTCACCCCCGGCACCCTCGCCCGCGACATCGCGGCCCTGGAGGAACACCCCGACATCGGGTGGACCACCTCCCGCGTCCTAGACCTCATGCCCGACGGCCACACCATCGGCTTCGATATGGACCCACCAGCCGGACGCATCGCCCGCGGCGAAGTCCTCGCACTCTGGAAGGCCCACGACTACCGGGCACCGGTTCATCCAGCCACGCTGTGTATGCGGCGGGGCCTACTTCTGGCACTCGGCGGCTGGATGGCGTTGCCGGCGTCTGAGGACACGGGTCTGCTCCTAGCCGCCAGCGTCACCACCGAGGGCTGGTTTACGCCGGAGCCAGGGTTGCTGTACCGGAAGTGGCCCGGCCAAATGACCGGCCAAGCCACCCATCGCGACCCGGTGGAGTATGCCGCTCGCATGAAGATCATCGAGTCTAGAGCAGACGCCCTGGTCACGATCCTGTCGAATGGCCTTGCACCTACGTCTCGGGGATAGCTCGTGTCCGCGCTGCCCCGCTTGCCGTGGCCGCTCGATGTCTGTAGGAAGCTTTCCCCACGGGTGATGTAGCCGATCCTCGGTGCGGATGACATGCAATCCGCTTTGGTTACGATTCGGCATCGGCTACCTTAGAATCAAATTATCTTCACTTTCCTGGGGCGGAGTCGCTCCACACATTCAGGGGAGTACTTGTGGGAACTCCACCCCTTAGGGCAGCCTCTTGCCATGACGCACAAGAACAAGCCCGGGCCAGCGAAGAGGATCTTGCCCCCTGGCTTCATGCCAACGATTCGAAACCCCAGAGATGTCAATCTCCCCGACACCTTAGCTTTCCTGGAAGCAGGAATTGACATCTGTCTTGGCCGCAATCTGCGATCAGAAATCGCACAAGAGCGAAGTGGAAGGATTGCCAGTAGGCAGACGCTGGTAGCCGAATTGCGAGCGCGTGAATTTCGAGTCCATGAATCGACCTTCGATCGCAGATGGGCAAGCAAAGCGGATTACAGCCGTGACCTGGCTGCATTCGCTATGTCATACGGCTGGGTGGATGACGTGCTCGTGCACATGATTGCCTCCCTGCGTGCTCAGGTGCCGAATTTGGCTGCGGGAGAGATAACTCTCTCGGAAGTCATTGATGATGCCTCAATCGCGAACATTCGGCGGAGGGTGCGGATAGAGAGATCGGTCCGCAACTTAAGTTCTTTGCTGCCATACTCGGCTAACCTGACGGAAGCAGCGAAGATCGAACAATGGCGTAGGTGCCGCCATGAAGAGACTTGGCTACCGGTCTACGAGGAGTTGGCCCGAGCGGCAAAGGTGAGTGTCTCCCAAAATTCACTGCGAGAATTCGCAAATTTCGCAGCGAACAATGCAGAGGCTTATGCCAGGGATGCTTACCTTGCGCAGGTGAGCACGAGCTACTCGGTTGATCTCGCGCCATACTTCGGCGAGCGGCTCGCGAAAGCGATCAAATCCTGGGTCCAGCATCAGTTCAACGTCGGGCCGCTGGGCCTGGGCAGGGCATGACTGGGCGCCTCATGAAGGCGGGCCCAGGTCGCCTGGGCGTATGCCGAAGTGAATAGAGGCCCTTGTAGCACCGGCACGAGTTAGACAAAGCCCGTTGACTTGTCTGCCAAGTTGGGGTTACCGTGCTCAGTACAACTTGGCAGACAGGTCTACAAGCTGGAGGTTGGGCGATGGCTCTGAGGGGCGGGACCAGGTTCTCGGTCCGATGTGAGGACGTGTTCCCGGCGGGGTGCGCGTTGGTACCCGAGTCGCTGGGTGAGGTGGAGGACTACGACGAGAAGACCGGTCGGCGGTCGCCGGCGAAGGACAAGGTGACCGGCCAGCGGGTGTGGCAGGTCCGGGTGATGGACCTTGACCCGGAGTTGGGCAAGCGGTCCCGGGAGACGACGGTGAAGATCTCGGCTGACTACCAGCCGGTGCCGCCGACGGGGACGCCGTTCGAGGCGGTGGAGTTCGACGGCATGACTGTCACGCCGTATGTGGCGAACAACGGTCGGATGGCGTACTCGCTGCGGGCGACCGGGATGCGCGCCCCGGCGGGTGTGAACACGAGCAAGCAGAAGGCGGCGGCGTAGCCGCATCAGGTGTGGGCGGGGCTGTCAGGTCTTGGCGGACGGCAGCCCCGCCCTCTGTCTTCCCCCTACTCGCATGGAGAGAGGTAGTGACATGGTCAAGCGTAGGGCTCGTGCTGCCCTCATGCCGGATCGGCACCCCGTAGCGGCTCCCGGCGGTGCGTGGTGATGCGCCGGCCGCGGGGTGAGGTCGTGATGACCACGGCCGGGGATCTGGTGGTGATCCGCCCGAAGCGGTTCGAACTGCCAGTCTGGATGGTGGTGCTGGGTCTGCTGCTACGCGCGGCGGCCCGGTTCTGCTGGTGGTGCCTGCGCCACCCGGTGACCGTGGGTGTCACGGCCGGCGCCATCACATCCTTCATCCGGTACGGCTGGCCGGGCATCGTCGTCCCGCTGGTCCTGATGAGTGCCGCGTCGGCAATCTGGCGGTGGCGGCACGAAACGTCCTGGTGGGCCTGGTGCACCGGACCGATCCTCGGCCGGTGGCGGCAGGTGTTCGTGTACCGGCGGGCGTGGCGGGAGGCCATGACCCTGTGCGGCCTGTCCCGCACCTACGAGCATCGGACCGTCCTGCCGGAACTGCTCAGGGTCCGCTCCGACCAGGCCCTTGACGTGCTGACGATCCGGATGGTGCGCGGGCAGACCCCGGCGGAGTTCCAGAAGGCGACGGCGAACCTGGCGTACGCCTTCGGCCGCCGGCATGCCCGGGTCTACTCGGAACGCCCGGATGATCCGCCGACTCGTACCGGCTCCTGGGCGTTGGTGCTCGGACTGGTGGATCGGTGGCGGTTCCGGGATCGGCCGTCGGTGGTGTACCTGGTCCTGGTCCGTACCGATGCGCTGCGCACGGTCGTACCCCCGTTTTCTCCGCATGTGGTGCCGGACTTCACCGCCCTACCCCTGGCGCGGCGGGAAGACCTGCGGGTCTGGTGCCTGCACCTGCTGGCCACGCACGTCCTGATCGGTGGCGCGACCCGCCGGGGCAAGGGCTCGGTGCTGTGGTCCCTGGTCCGGGCGCTGGCGAACGGGGTCACGACCGGCCTGGTGCGGTTGTGGGTGATCGATCCCAAGGGCGGTATGGAGTTCGCGATGGGCCGGCCGATGTTCGCCCGGTTCGCCGCTAAGTCCTTCGAGGCCATG
Source organism: Plantactinospora sp. A48 (assembly GCF_055793945.1). NCBI lineage: Bacteria > Bacillati > Actinomycetota > Actinomycetes > Micromonosporales > Micromonosporaceae > Plantactinospora > Plantactinospora sp. A48. Next base: position 66,081 of record NZ_JBTIXF010000005.1, read on the forward strand.
GCCGACCTGCTCGACGAGGCCGTGACAGTGCTGCGGGACCGACAGTCCCGGCTCGCAGGCACCGTTCGGGTGCACACCCCGACCGAGGCCGACCCCTTGGTCGTGGTCGTCGTCGACGAGCTGGCCGCGCTCACCGCGTACCTGCAAGATCCCGACCTGCGGCGTCGGATCGCCTCGTCGCTGGGGCTGCTGTTGTCCCAGGGGGCCGGGGTGGGTGTGTTGGTGGTGGCGGCGTTGCAGGACCCGCGCAAGGAGGTTCTGCCGTTTCGGGATCTGTTCCCGACCCGGATCGCGCTCGGGCTGACCGAGGAGTCCCAGGTGGACATGATTCTCGGCGACGGTGCCCGCAATCGCGGTGCTCTCGCGGATCAGATGCCCCGATGGGCCAAGGGCGTCGGTTACGTCATCCTCGACGGCACCCCCGATCCGATGCGGGTCCGGTTCTCCTACCTCACCGACCAGCACATCCGCGAGATGGCCCGGCACTACCCGGCCCCGCAGCACGCGGCGGACATCCTCGCCCAGGTCGGCCGGGAAACCACCCCCGAACCCTCCCGGGTGCCGAAGCCACGCCCGGCGCTCGGGCCACTGCTACCGAACTCGCTGCTGAACCTCCTCGACCGCGACAAGTCCGACCGCGACGGCCCTGACAGGGGCCAGCTCGACCGCGACCGGGGAGAACAGCCGTGACCGGCCGCCGGTTCTACCGGCTCCGCGTCCCCGGCCTGACCGGTGCGGACACCGCCGTCTCCGTCCGGGTCGACCCCGACCGGCCCGACCCGTTCCCCGTCTACCTCGCCGTCGGCGGCGGCCGGCGCCGCATGTACCTCACCCCGGACGAGGCGTGGGCGCTGTGGCGCTGCCTGTCCGAAGCCGTCGCCTCCCTCGGCGACCCACCCGACCACGTCCGCACCACCATCCGCCCTGACCGGAGGTGACCGATGATCCACAACCGCGCCGAAACCGCCGCCCGGGTGCTCATCCTGCTCGCCATCGCTGGGATGGCCGGCGCCGCCGCCTTCACCCACGTCCACGACCTGACCGTCGCCCACGGTCAACCCGACTGGATCGGCTGGGCCAACGCCGTCGCCGTCGAACTCATGGCCATCTACCTCGGCCTGGAAATCCGCGCCCGGCGCCGCGTCGGCCGTCCGGTCGGTCTCGTCGCCACCCTGCTCGCCGGCTTCGCCCTGCTCTCCCTGGCCGCCCAGGTTGCGGAGGCGGAACCGACCGTGTGGGGCTGGACCGTCGCAGCCGTACCGTCCCTGGCGTTCCTCGCCCTGGTCAAGGTCGTCCTGTCCACCAGCCGACCCGGCCCGGTTCCGACCGACACCGCGCCGCCCCACCTCGCACCGCCCGTCGAAGCCGACCCCGATCCGGTACCGGCCGAACCAGTGATCGAAATCCGGCCGGTACCTCCAGCCGTGCCCCTGCCGGTTCGAGCCGGCTCGTCCACAGTGCTGCCACCACTCGGCGTCGTCCGACCGGCCGGGGGTGCCCGATGACTGGTCGAATCCGACTCCGGCCACAGGAACGGCGGCTATCGCACCGGCTCGATCCCGAACTTCTCGATCATGAATCGCCAGAACAGCGGTACGGCATCCTCCACTGGGCGGCTGATCGCATCGTTCCGTCCGGTTACGGTCTGGTGCTCGATATGCACCCAGCCAGGTTTGATCCGGAGGTTGTTCGGTGCGTGCACGATCACGAGGTGGTTCGGCCCGTCCTGGACCAGTGGCTTGGCGGCGACGATCAGGTCGAACATCGAGGTGAGCCCTGCCAGCCGCTCCGCGCCGCCACAGGTCAGGATGCTGTCCACGATGTCCGCCATGTGCCGGGAGTTCGGCGAGAAGCCGGCCACCTCATGGAACCGTGCAGCGATGTCCGGCCATGGGCGCTCCTTGAAGTTGCGACCCGGGGTGTAGGTACGCACCCCGAAATCATGGCAGCTCGAACGGAACCTGTCTGCCCTACGGCCGACGATCGCCGGGCTGGTGCACGATGACCGCGCCGACCCTGCCGGGCCTCGAACCGATCGCCCCGGCTGCGGATGCTCCTCGGCCGGGTTCCCGGGCGGCCCGGATGGCGCTGCCCCGCTCGGTCGATGTGCTCAAGGACATCGCCACCGAGTACGGCGTCTGCATCCGACCCCTGGCCATGCGCCGCACCGACCTGAACACCGGGCAGACCGAGGTCATCGACCTGCCCTGCGGCGCGACCCGGGAGGACAAGTGCCCGCCGTGCGCCAAGCGGAACCGACGGCTGCGGCAGGTGCAGATCCGTGACGGCTGGCATCGCACCGACGAACCCGTACCCGCGCCCGAGCCGGCCACCGACGACCAGAAGGCGTTGATCCTGCTGCGGGCGCACTTCGAGTTCGGCCGCGATGAAGCCGCCCGCGCCAGCCAGTGGGACCAGGTCGCCGACCTCGACGAGGCCATCCGGGAAGTCGAGGAGATGATCGGCGCCGAAGGACTCCGCGGCCGGGTCGCCCCACCGCACGCCAATCCCGACGGCGAGCAGGACGACGAGGACACCGGGCCTCGCCGCAAGCGGTCCACCCGGCGGCGGCAGGACGCGCCCGACCTGCCCCGCCGCAAGGTGGACCCGCGTACGGTCGGCCGCACCTACACCGCACCCGACGGCCACACCTACCGACCGTCGATGTGGCTCACCCTCACCCTCGACTCCTACGGCCCGGTCCGCCCCGACGGCACCCCGGTCAACCCCGACCGGTACGACTACCGCCGCGCCGCCTGGGACGCCGTCCACTTCCCCCGACTGCTCGACCGGTTCTGGCAGAACCTCAGACGGTGCGAAGGATGGAACGTCCAGTACGCCGGCTGCGTCGAGCCACAACGCCGACTCGCCCCACACGCGCACTTCGCCATCCGGGGCACCATCCCACGCGACATCCTCCGCACCGTCGCCGCCGCGACGTACCACCAGGTGTGGTGGCCGGCCACCGACGTCCAGGCGTACACCCCCGACCGGCCCCCGGTATGGGACGCAGACGCTGCGGTCTGGGTCGATCCCGACACCCGGCGGGCGCTGCCGACCTGGACCGAAGCCCTCGACGCCATCGACCAGGACGACGACGCCCAACCCGTCCACGTCGTGCGCTTCGGCGCCCAGGTCGACGCCCGCGGCGTCATGCCCGGCACCGAGGACGCCGCCCGGACTGTGCGCTACATCACGAAGTACATCACCAAGCAGGCCGGGGACTGCCACAAGCCGACCACCGACCGGCAACGCGCCCACCTCGACCGGCTCTGGCAACAGCTCCGGGTCACCCCCTGCACGGACCGGTGCGCCAACTGGCTGCTCTACGGCGTCCAACCGCGCAAGGCGCACGCCAAGCTCAAGCCCGGCCGCTGCAAGGGCAAGGTCCACCAACGCGACACCCTCGGCATCGGCGGCCGGTGCATCCTCATCTCCCGCGACTGGTCCGGAAAGACCCTCGCCGACCACAAACACGACGCCCGCGCCTGGGTCCGCGCCCTACTCGGCGTCACCACCGACGCGGCCACCACCGAACCCGTCGACGTCCAAGGCGCCACCGCCGACCGGGTCACCCACGCCTGGGAACTCGCCCGACCCGACGACGAGGACGTACCGCCGCTCGCACACCGGCTCCTGCGCTCGATCAGCGAACGCGCCCGGTGGCGCTCCGAACTCCTCGCCGCCAAGGACCGGGCGGCGCAGTTACCGGTGGCGCCGACGGAAGCAACGGTCACCAGCACGGGGGAGGGGCAACGGTGAACCAGCACGACGAGCTGTGGACCGTCGCGGACGTATCGGCGTACCTGCGGGTGCCGCAGGAGACGCTGTACCGCTGGCGGAAGATCAAGTACGGTCCGCCTGCGGCCCGGGTCGGTCGACACCTGCGGTACGAGCCGGAAGCGGTCCGGGCGTGGGTACGTGACCAGATGGCGGCCTGATGGGGCACGTGGAGGATCGCTGGTACAAGACGGTTCACCACCCGGGCGGGCGACGGGAGCGGGTCAAGACGAATCTGTTCGGCAAAGGGCTGCGCTACCGGGTGCGGTACATCGGGCCGGACGGCAAGGAACGGAAGAAGTCCTACCCCGACCGGGCCAAGCGCGAGGCCGAGGCGTTCCTCGTCTCGACCGAGACGGACAAGCTCCGGGGGTCCTACGTCGACCCGGTCGCCGGCCGGATGACCTTCGCGGAGTACGCCGAAACCTGGCTCCGGACGCGCTCCTTCGACGAGTCGACCAGGGAAAGCACCGAGTTCCGGGTACGGAAACACCTGCTGCCGTTCTTCGGCTCTCGGCAACTGGCGTCGATCAAGCCGGGGCATATCCGGGAGTGGGACGCCGCGATGGTCGGCAAGCTGGCTCCGGCGACCCGGGCTGTGGTCTTCGCGCACCTGCGGACGATCCTCGGCGCTGCGGTCGACGACGAACGGATCGCGAAGAATCCTTGTTCGGCAAAGTCGGTCAAGCCGCCGCGACCGGTTCAGCGTCGGGTGGTGCCGTGGCGGTACGACCAGGTTTCGGCAATCCGCGGTGGCCTCGCCCAGCGGTACCGCCCGATGGTCGACCTCGGCGCGGGCTGCGGGCTACGGCAGGGGGAGATCCTGGGGCTCGGTGTCGATGACATCGACTTTGACGCCGGTTGGGTGCACGTTTCGCGTCAGGTCAAGCTCGTCCGCTCCCGGCTCGTCTTCGGGCTGCCCAAGAACGACCGTGATCGTCGGGTGCCGCTGCCGGACTCCGTCGCCCTGGTGCTGCGGAAGCACGTCGACGACTTCGCCCCGGTGTCGCTCACCCTGCCGTGGGAGAACCCGGCCGATGACGAGCGGGTCACGGTGCCGCTGCTGTTCACCACCACCCGGCGGGGTGCGATCAACCGGCGCACCTTCGACAACAAGAGCTGGCGACCGGCTGTCGTGGCGGCCGGCATCACGCCGACCCGGGCCACCGGGATGCACGCACTACGCCACTTCTACGCCTCGTCGCTGCTCGACGCGGGGGAGAGCATCAAGGCCCTGGCGTCGTACCTCGGCCACGCCGATCCGGGCTTCACGCTCCGGGTGTACACGCACCTGATGCCGGCCAGCGAGGAACGCACCCGGAACGCCATCGATGACCTGTTCAACGCCCAGCAAGGGACGATGGTCAGATGAGTAACCCCTACGAGACAGGCCGCTTCGCCGAGGTGAGCGGCCTCGATCAGATCGCCTCTCACACCGACCTGGCGCGAGTCGTCAATGAAATGCTCAGCGATCTTCGTCGACACCCGAGCGACTGGGAAAACCCGACGCTGGAACGCTTTCTCGACGCTCTGTCGGCGTCACTGGAGGGCTTGCCCTCCCTCTACGCGAACCGGGGAGAGAGCTTCCCCGACCAGCCCACCTGGAAGCTCCTCGCCGAGGCGCTCGTCATGGCGAGCGGGTACGAATGATCCTCAACCGTCAGGGACCCGGGAGAAGGACGGTCACGCCCTGACGCCCTGGCGACGCCCTGAGCGGGTATCTGGCGACCGGAACGCCTGCTCAGGGTGCGTGTCCCATTCATAATCCGGCGTACAGGTCGACTCGTCCGTCGCCCACCAGCTCACGGTCCTGATCAAGGCCGATAGTCGGCCGGCTCAGTGACGTGCCCGATCGATGGCGACGGTGGAGCCGACCCGGCTGCCGTGGCTCGGGTCGACGCCAAGCCGCTCAGGTCACCTCCGTCGATCGGTACCATTCGCCAACCTTCATCCTCCGTACTCAGGCTGCTACTTTGAGTTGCAGGGAGGATTGTCTATGCCTGACGAGGTTCGCGTGGACCCGGCGGCGCTGGACGCCGGAGCGCTGGCCATGGATGACCTGTGCGAAGAGTTGCGCCGGAACGCCTCGGCCGTCACCCCGGAGACGCAACAGGCCGTACACGAGTTGACGGGCTGGCGGACCGCCCGGGCCGTGGAGAACCTGCTCTGGCTCTGGGGGGACGACCTGAGGAAGCTGGCCGACCAGTTCACCCGGATGAGCGACGGGCTGCGCGGTTGCGCCCGGGACTACCGCCAGACCGACCATGCCAACGCCGACCACTTCGGCGCGGTGGCTGGATGGTGACCTTCGCCGACCTTCGTGACGTACGCCTGGGCGCGCTGACGGAGGCCGCGGCGGCCTGGCGGTCGCTCGCCGGGAAGATGGCCGGCCTGGAGAAGCGCGTCGACCAGGACGTCACCCGGTCGTTGCGGGCGAACAGTTGGGCGGGTCTGGCCGCCGACGCCGCCTTCCACCGGCTGTCGGACATTGGCGGCCAGGTCGGCCTCGCCGCGCTGCAGAGCCGGACGGTCACCGCCGTCCTGAACGCGGCCGCGGCCCGGTTCCGCAACATTCAACAACGCCTCGACGCCGCGCTCGACGCCGTCGCGCTGCTCGGCCTGACCGTGGACGGCGACGGTGTGGTGCATCCGCCGCCACTTGACGGCCTCCAGGTGCTCAGCGTTGAGCAGTCGAAAGTTCGGCAGCGGGATATCCAGAACGCCGACATCTACACCGAGCTGATCGGCAAGCTGGTGGCCGAGGCCACCACCGAGGACCAGAACGTCCAGCACGCCCTGGGCCGGCTGGAACCTGACCGGCCGGGCGCCATGGATCCGTACGAGTGGAAGGACGCGGTCACCGACGCGCGGGAGGCCGCCGCCCTGCTCGGGATCGGCGAAGCCACCATCCCCGCCGACTCTGCCCAGGCCGCTGCCTGGTGGCGAGGGCTGACCGACGACCAACGCCAGCTCTATCTGGCGGCCTATCCGGAACGCATCGGTGCGCTGAACGGCCTTCCGGCGCTCACTCGGGACGAAGCCAACCGGCTGGCCCTGCACGCGCACCTCGGCGAGTTGGAGATGGCGTCGAGCTGGAGTGAGCAGGGCGAGCGTGACAGGTCCCGCCTGACCAACCTGCTCGACAAGCTGGATGCCAGCCGCTTCGGTCCGACCGATCAGCAACTGCTGCTCCTCGGCCTCAACAACAACGGCGACGGTCGGGCCATTGTGGCGGTCGGCAACCCGGACACCGCCCGGCACACGGCGGTGATGGTGCCAGGGGTGGGAACCACGCTCGACGGCATGCGCGGCCAGATCGACCGGGCCGCTGACCTGCAGCGGGAGGCAGCCCGGCTGGGCGGAGCGACCGCCGGTGGCGTTTCCGTGATCGCCTGGCTCGGGTACGACACACCCGGCCTCGACGGCAGCGCCGTCTCCGACCGACTGTCCGAGGCAGGTGCGCCCGAGCTGGACAACTTCACCGACGGCCTGCACGCCGCCCACACCTCCGGACCGGCACACACCACGGTGCTCGGGCACAGTTACGGCAGTACCGTCATCGGTGAGGCCGCCAGCCATGGCGACGGCTTGGCCGTCGATGACATCGTCACGGCAGGCAGCCCCGGCATGCACGTCGACGATGCGCGGGCTCTCCAACTGGACCCGCGGCATGTTTGGGCCGGAGCGGCGGCGGACGACCCGATCTCGGGTGATCTTGGCGGTATCCCTGGCATTCACGGGCCAGAACCGAGCGATCCATCCTTCGGCGCCAATCGATACCACGTAGACACCGTGGGGCACAGCGGCTACTGGATGCCAAATAGCGACAGCCTCGACAACCAGGCCCGAATCGTTGTGGGCATGTACGGAGACGTCAGCCTTGACTTCGGGAGACCGCCGCAGTGACACGACGGCACGCCGCTTTGGCCATAGCGCTAGGACTCGCCTTGACCACCGGCTGCTCGCATCCCGCGCCCCCGCCCAGGGAGGAAGACCCCACCTTGCAGACGCAGTCCCTCGCCGAGGTCGAGGAAGCCACCCGGACGCACCTCACCGCCGCGATCGCGTTGGTGGACCAGGGCACGCCTGACCCCGCCGAACCACAGGTCGGCCCCGCACCCTGCGACGGGTCCAACGGTGCGGCGGGAACGGACGGACGCTTCTACGTCAGCGGCTACAGCCACGTGACCCTGCCGGCGGATCAACACCGGTCAGCGCTGGCGAAGCTGCGTGACCAAGCCTCGGCGACGGGATACGAGGTGGTGAGTTCCCGCGATCTCGCTGGAGACACCGGTGGTGAACTCCGGCTGCGAGTACCCGCCGATGGCTTCAGTATCACGTGGGCGAGTTCCGGCGACCGGGTCTGGCTGGCGTTGATCGTGAGGTCGCCGTGCGTGGTGCCGCCCGACGGCAGATATCCGGGATGACCGACCGGTTGTCCGGGATGACCGACCGGTGACCACCCGGCGATCGGCGGGGCGAGTGCCGGCGGTCGGCTTTCGGCGGAGCGCGGCGTCCTGACAGGATGCCTGGTATGGCCTCCCGGGACGATGATGAGTCACTGATCCGCGACCTGGTCCGAGACTTCTCGGTGGCGGTGGATCGGGGAGTGCCCCGCGAGATGGCCGCGCTGATGTGCGCCGACGAGGCTGAAGAATTCCTGGACAACGTCTTCGGCCCCGACCAGGAGGACCCTGATGATCCCCACCAGGAGAATCCTGACGATCCCGGTCGGGAGGATCAGGCCGAAGCCGGGGAGGGGCAAGCCGGTGGCTGGTCCGGCATCGAGATCCTGAGCGTTCGTGTCTTCGGCGACCTCGCCCTCAGCCGGTTCCGGCGCCCGTCCCACGTCGGCATCCTGTATCTGCGGTACGAGGACGGCCGGTGGACGGTGTGCGCGGACGCCGAGGACGACCTGTCCCTGGAACAGCTGGAGGACGACGTCTGGCCAGCGGCGACGGCCGAGGCGACCCCCCTGGTACGTCGGGCGCACGAGCTGCGCCGCCGACCCATCGGCGGCCTGGGCGCGGCTGACCTGCGTGTGCTCCTGGCACAGGACGTGGGAACGGAGATCCTCCTGCCCCGCGCGGCGGCCTGGCTGCAACGGGAACCGCTTCTGGACGGTGGCCGCTTTCCCGGGGACCTGCTTGCCGTGGTGCTCGGGGTCGAGCGTGCCCGGTGGGTGGCGGATCCGGTCTCGCTCGTTCGGGTGCGGGACGTCGTCCAGCAGGTCCGCGGTCTGGGCGATCTCACCGGGTACGGCGCACCGCACGGTGAGATCCAGCGGCTGATCTCGGAGTTCCTCACGGCCCAACCGTCCGGGGCCGACGACTGATCCCGGGTCAGCGACGCAGGGTGGTCTCCCGGTCCATCCGGGACAGCTTCTCCGGATTGCGTACGGCGTACAGCCCGGTGATCAGGCCGTCGTCGATGCGTACCGCCAGCACGGTGTCGAGCTGGCCGCCGAGCTGGAGGATCAGCGCCGGACAGCCGTTGACCTGGGCCGGCCGCATGGAGATCCGGGCGCCGACCCGGTCCGTCCCGGTGGCCAGCAACCGGGCCACCTTGTCGGCCCCCACCACGGGCCGTAGGACGGCCTGCTTGACGCCGCCACCGTCGCCGATCAGGACGACGTCCGGTGCGAGGATGTCGAGCAGGCTCTGCAACTCGCCCGTCTCGACCGCCCGCTGGAACGCGTCGAGCGCGTACCGGGTGTCCGTAGCGGAGACGACCTGGCGGGGCCGGCGGGCCGCGACGTGTTCCCGGGCCCGGTGGGCGATCTGGCGGACGGCGGCCGGGCTCTTGTCGAGGGCCTCGGCGACCTCGTCGTATCCGACGTCGAACACCTCGCGCAGCACGAAGACCGCCCGCTCGGTCGGGGTGAGCGTTTCCAGCACCAGCAGCATCGCCATCGAGACGCTGTCGGCCAGCTCGACGTCCTCGGCCACGTCGGGGGTGGTGAGCAGCGGCTCGGGCAGCCAGGACCCGACGTAGGACTCCCGGCGCCGGCCGAGGGTACGCAACCGGGTGAGCGCCTGCCGGGTGGTGATCTGGACCAGGTACGCGCGCCGGTCCCGCACCGCGTCGAGGTCGACGCCCGCCCACCGCAGCCAGGTCTCCTGTAGTACGTCCTCCGCGTCGGCGGCCGAACCGAGCATCTCGTAGGCGACGGTGAACAGCAGGTTGCGATGGTCGAGGAACGCCTCGGTGGCGGCGTCCGGCCGGCCGTCGCGGCTGCCGTACCGGCCACGTTCGGTAGGTGGGGTCTGCGACCTGCCGGGCATGGGTCGACTCCTGTTCACTTGGCGGCGTCACCCATGAGACGCCCCAACCCACGGCCGTGTGACACCGGGCCGGCAGCCGATTTCCGCCGCCTGTGGCGGGCGTCACCGGAACGTACCGTCACAGGGATCCGTCGGCCGGCATCTCATGTTCGTTCACCAGGAACGAAGAGTGAGGACGGATCATGAGCGCTCGGATCAACCTGTTCGACAACGAGATCGGCGGGAAGTTCGCCAAGCGGTTCGCCAACGCCAGCCTGGTGGTCGCGCAGTCGACGTTGCCGAAAGCCACCCAGGAACTGGTGTCGCTGCGGGCCAGCCAGATCAACGGCTGCGGTTGGTGCATCGACATGCACACCAAGGAGGCCGCCGCCGATGGCGAGACCGCGGTCCGGCTCAACCTGGTCGCCGCCTGGCGCGAGTCGGACGTCTTCACCGAGGCGGAACGGGCCGCGCTGGCGTTCGCCGAGGAGGGGACCCGGCTCGCCGACGCCTACCAGGGCGTGTCCGACGAGACCTGGGCCGAGGCGGGCAGGCACTACGACGACGACCAGATCGCCGCACTGGTCTGCCTGGTCGCCCTGATCAACGCGGCCAACCGGCTCGGCGTGATCGCGCGCCAGCGGGGCGGCTCGTACCAGGCCGGCATGTTCGCCGCCGCCTTCAACTAGGCCGGCCGTTCCGACCGGCCCGGCCGAGGCCCCGGCGATGAGGGTCGAGGTCCTGGTCATGAGGATCGACCAGGACCTCGACCCCGGAGACAGCCTGACTCAGTGCGTGAACCTGCCGTTGGTGGTACACCTGATCTCCAGGGTGGTGCCCACGCCCGGCGGGATCAGCACATCGGTGAAGGTGCCGAAGATCAGTCCGCTTTCGTAGAAGAACGGGAACGCCGTGCCGTACCAGCGGTACGAGAAGGACGGGGTGCCGCTGACCTGGATCCGCGGCGTCACCGGCCAGAGCGGGTTGACGTAGAAGTCGACCTGGGTGAAGACCCCGGCCGGGCAGGGCGTGTCCGCGAAGGCCGGGGTCGCCGGCGCCAGGGCCAGCGCGCCGGCGAGGGCGGTCCCGGCCAGCGCCGCGGCCACCCGGCGGCGAAGGGTCGTACGCATGGTTCCTCCTGGTGTGCGCGGTGCCGCGACGACGCGTCGCGACCCTGTTGCGTGAGCTGCCGCGACGACGCGTCGCGACCCTCGCCGTCCAGGATCGGCGGCACTCTTTGACCAGCCTTAAACAACGGCCGGCGACCGGGTTCCGGCCGGCGGGTGGGGTTCGGCTGGTGGCCGGGCCGGCCGCTGCTGCGGGTACGGCGCCGGTTCGACGTCCAACTCCCGCATCCGCGCCACGTACCGCTGGTAGCCCCGGCGGGCCTCGCCGTGCCGGCCGGCCTGCCGCAGCACCCGGACCAGCCGCAGGTGCGCGGCCTCGTCGTAGGGGTCGTGTTCGAGTAGCCGCAACAGGTACTGCACGGCCTCGTCGGGGTCACCGTGCGCCGCCGACAACTCGGCGAGCGCGCGGACGACCTGGAGGTACCGGGCCCGGGCCCGCTCCCGCAGCGGTGTCGCCCAGTCCAGGTAGGGGTCGTCGGCCAGGAAATCCCCGGTGTACCCGGCCGCGGTCGTCGCCAGCAGCGCCCGTACCGGCTCGGGGTCGACGCCGTCCCCGGCCTGCCAGGTGGCGAGCCGGGCGAGGCCGGTCGAGGCGGTACGCAGGAAGTGCAACACGTCCACGTCGAGCGCGCCGAGCCCGACGCTCACCCGGTCGGCCCGGACGAAGTGGTCCGGGTCGAACCGCCGGCCCGGGTCGAGGATCGCGCGCACCGTCGACAGCGCCACCGACAGCCGGTTGGCGACCCGGTCCGGATCCTCGTCCGGCCACAGGGCCGTGGCCAACCGTTCCCGGGGCACCATCCGGTCGTACTCGGTGATCAGCAGCTTGAGCAGGTCGCGGGCCTTGCGGGACCGCCACTGCTCCGGTGACACCGGGACCCCGTCGCGCAACAGCGTGAACCCACCCAGCGTGCGCAGCCGGACCGCCGGCGGGGCCGCGCCGCAGGCGAGCCAGCGCAGCGGACCGGCGCCGTGCCGCGCGCCGTCGACCGGTACGCCGAGGCTGCCCAGCCGGTGCTCGGCCCCACCGGTCGGTCGGCCGGCCAGCCGGGTCCGCAGGTAGTCGTTGACCGCCGAACCGAGCCGGTGCTCCATCGCGGCCCACAGCTGAGCCGCCTCGGTGAGCCGGACATCCACCAGCTCGGGCCGGTCCTCGGCCAGCGCCGCCAGCTCGATGGCCTCGGCCAGCCGTGGGCGGTGGTGCCGGGCCTGTGCGGCGGTGCGGGCCCGCCGGGCCCAGCCGGCGGCGCTGGCCCGGTCGCCACCCACCAGCGCCAGCCAGCCGGCGGCGAGCAGGGCCTCCGTCTCCGGCAGGCCGGGTCCACCGGTCAGGGCCTCCCGGACCAGGGCGCCGGCCCGTTGGGGATCCTCGTCGACCAGCACCCGGGCCAACCCGGCCAGGGCCGGTACGCTGCCCTGGGCGTCACCGGCCGCGCGGGCCTCCGCCACCGCCTGCTCGTACGTCGTACGGGCCTGGCCCAGCTCGCCACGCAACCGGTACACCTCGGCGAGTCGCATCAGCGGGTACGCGACCATCCGGCTGCCCAGTTCCCGGTAGCTGGCCACCGCCGCGCCGAAGTCCGTGACGGCCTCGTCCAGCCGGCCGAGCCCGAGATTCGCCAACCCGCGGTTGTGCAGCGCGAGCGTGCCCAGCGAGGCGTACCCGGTCTCCCCGGCCAACCGGATGACCTCCTCGAACGCGGGTAGGGCGGCCCGGTAGGCGCCCTCCTCGAGCAGTCGGGAACCGAGGTTGTTGCGGACCCGGATCAGCGCGAGCCGGTCACCGGCCCGTTCGGCCGCCCGTTCGGCGTACCGGTAGTGGGTCACGTTCCCGCTCTGGTCACCCTCCAGCACGGCGAGCATGGCCATCGCGGTGTGCGCCACGGCGAGCGCGCCGTCGTCGTCACCACCGGCGGCCAGTTCCAGCGCCTCGGTGGCCGCCGCCCGGCACCGCTCCCGGTCCTGCCGCAGCCAGTGCACCGTGGCCAGCCAGCCGAGCACCCGGGCCCGGTCGCCGTCGGCCGGCGCGGGATCGTCGAGGCCCCGGTTGAGCAGCGCGAGCGCGTCGTCGAGTTCACCCCGGAAGTAGTGGATGAGCGCCGTCCGCCAGGCCAGTCCGGCCGGTACCGTCCGATCGTCGCCCGCGGCCCGGCGCAGATCGGCCAGCGCGCCCACCCAGTCGCCCCGGATCTGCCGGGCCTGCCCCGTCAGCCGGTACAGGGTGGCGGTCCGGGCCCGCCGGGGCAGCCCGTCGACCGCGTCCGTGACGGCGGCGACCTCACCGGCCGCCAGCAGCCGGTCGCCGTACCGGTGCAGGTGCGCGACCAGGGCGGCCGGATCGCCGGTCGCGCGGACCGCCCGCAGCGCCTCGCCGGAGCGCCCCCGGGCCACGAACCAGTCGACGACGGCGGTCCGCACGGCGTCCCGGGGGCCGGACGCCGGAGCCGGCAGGGCGGTCCGGACCGCGTCGGCCAACATCGGGGGTACGGCGAACAGCGGTTCCGGGCCGTCCTCGACCGCGCGCAGCAACCCTCGGCGGACGAGGTCCCGCAGCGTCGCCTCGGTGATGTCCAGGCCGGCCGGCCGGCACATACCGGCGGTGAACCCCGGCAGGTCGGCCACCAGCGGCCAGAGCGTGCGCGCCGCCGGTTCCGCACCGGCGACGACCTCCTCGGCCAGGTACTCCACCAGACCGCCACCGGCCCGGTGCAGCCCGGCCAACCGGGCCGGGCGGTCGACGGGCGGAACCCGGGCCAGCGTCTCGGCGAGCAGCCGGACCGCGGCTGGCCAACCCCCGCTCAGCCGGTACGCCGACTCGGCCAGGCTCGCGCCACCGGCACCCAGCACCGCGTCCAGCAGCGCCGCGGTCTCGGCGGCGGTGAACCGGAGCTGGTCGGCGGTCAGCTCCGCCACCAGCCCGCGACCGCGCAGCCCGGCCAGCCGGACGGGTGGATCCCGCCGGCCGGCCAGCACCAGCCGCAGCCGGGCGGGTGCCTGCCGGCAGAGCGCTCCCAGGACCGCCGCGCCCGGACTGCCGACCGGCAACTCGGCGCAGTCGTCGAGGATCAGGACCAGGTCGGTGGTGAGCGCCCGGTCGAGGAGTTCGGCCAGGTTGGCGACCATCGCATCCACCGTGGACGCCCGGCCGGCCTGCGGTCCGAGCGGGCTCGTCGGTGGGCCGAGTGGGCTCGCCGGTGGGGCGGTGTCGAGCGGCATCCGGTCCCGGACCGCGGCGAGCAGGCCGGCGACGAACACAGCCGGGTCGCGGTCCCGGTCCTCGACGGTGTACCAGGCGGCACCGGTCCGCCCCGCCCAGTCGGCCAGCAGCGTCGTCTTGCCGTACCCCGGACCGGCGACCACGCAGGTGACCAGCCGGGTGGCCGCCGCGGAGAGCACCCGCAGCGGCGCCGGCCGGTCGAGTCGGGGAACGGGAGCCGCCGGCGCCATCCGGCTGAGCCGGGGCGGATACCAGCCGTCCTGCGCCATGCCCGCGACCGTACGGGTGCGACCGGGCGACCGGATCGCTGTGTCGGAAATCCGGTTCTCGCCATACCGTCGGGGTGCCGGTGAGTGGCGCTGATACTGGTGGTGCGACGGTTCGAGCAGCCCGGGCGCGCTGTGGCTACTCGGTCATGCCGCGGCTACTCGGTCATGCCGCACAGTCCGGGCGCGGTGTGGCTACTCGGTCATGCCGCGCAGTCCGGGCGCGGTGTGGCTATTCGGTCATGCCCGTGGGGTCGGTGCGGACGTACCGCATCGTCCAGCCGCCGTCCGCATCCGGCCCGACCCTTTCGTACAGGTGGTCGCCCGGCACCTCGTGTCCGGTGAGCACCCAGCGCGCCGGCGGGACACCGTCGAGGTCGGCCGGCAGGTCCCGCCGGGTGCTGCCGGCCGGGCCGTCGGTGAACAGGGTGCTGACGGTACGCATCCGGTGCTCCTCATGATCCTCCGGCCGGCGATCGGCGTTCCGGTGCCGATCGGCATCCCCGTGCTGAGTGTTCCCGTGCTGAGTGTGCCGCCCCGCGCGGCGCGGCGCCCCCGTTCCGGCGCTGTTGGCCCGGCAGTGTCGCCTGTCCCGGGCACTCTCGCTGGCGTCACCTGTGCCGACGCTGTTGGCGCGGTGGGCTGTGTGGCGCGGTGGCTCGGTGGTGCGGCGGCTCGGTGGTGCGGCGGCTGCCGAATGTTAGGAGGGGACCCTTCCTATACAGAAAGCGATAACAGGGGGCCCTTCCTTTCAAGCGGTGTAGACGCGGTGGAGCAGGTCGTGTAGCTGGGCGCGCTGGTGGTCGGTCAGCGGCGCGAGTACTTCGGCCTCGGTTTCCGAGGCCACCCGTCCGACCTCGGCCAGGATGTCCCGGCCGGCCGGGGTGATCGTGACGACGTACCGGCGGCGGTCGGCCGGATCGCGGCGGCGGACGACCCGGCCGGCGAACTCAAGGTCATCCACCACTCCGACCAGGTCGCTGGGATCGATGCCGAGCCGCTCTCCAAGGGCCCGCTGGCTGTCCGGTCCGAGGTCGGCCAGCGAGGCCAGCGCGGCCACGTGCCAGAGCTTCAGGCCGTATTCGGTCAGCCGCTCGGCGAGCCGGCGCCGGGCCAGGTGGCCAACCTTGGACAGCAGGAACGTGGTGATGGCCAGCAGCGTCGGCGGCTGGCCATGCCCACCATCGGGATTCTCCGCCATCGGGTTATGGTAGGCCACCGCCAATGATTGGTTGGCACCAACGATTGGATCTGAATGGAAGCGCCGTACCCCCGGTTGCTGGTGGACGACTTCGCCGCCACCTTCGCCCTCTACGACCGCCTGCTGCCGGAGCTGGCGGGGGCCGTGCGCGCCCGCGGCGACGCGGCCGGCCCGTACGCCAGTTGGGATGTGGCGGGGCAGACCCGGCTCGCCATCCTGGACCGTCGGCTGCTGACCGGCGCCCCGGCGCCGGCCGACACCGACACGGGGCCCACCCCGGCTGACACCGGCACTGACTCCGCGCCGGCCGAGGCCAGCACGAGGTCCGCGCCGGCCGAGGCCAGCACGGGGTCCGCGCCGACCGGCGCCGGGACGCCGACCGCCGACGCGGTCATGCTGATCCTGCGGGTCGCGGACGTGGACACCGCCATGGAACTCGCGGTACGGGCCGGTGCCCGCCAGCTCGCGCCGGCGGCCGACCGGCCCGAGTGGGGCGCCGGACTACGCGCCGGCCACCTGCGCGACCCAGCCGGGAACCTGATCGAAATGCAGTCCTACTGACGGTTCCGCAGGTGCCCGCCGCGTTGCCGGCCCCGCTGGTTCACGGTCCGCTGCCGCTGCCGCTGCCGCTGCCCGGTCCGGCGTCGTGCGCGCCCGCTCGGCTGTAAAGAGGGGCCCCTTGCTATACAAAAAGCGATAACAGGGGGCCCTTCCTTTCCGGGTCAGGCTTCGAACCAGGCGGCTGGGCGGTCGGTTACGGCCTGCGCGATGGCCAGCCGGGCGTGCTCGTCCAGCTCGGGCAACCGGTCCAGCGGCACCCAGCGGACGTCCGTGGACTCGTCGTCGTTGACCCGGGCCTCGCCACCGAGGAACCGGCACCGGAAGGTGATGTTGAGGTACTGGCACTGATCCCCGTTGGGGTAGGTGTGCGGGTGCGACCAGACGCTGGAGATTCGTTCCGGCGTGACGAGCACGCCGGTCTCCTCCTCCACCTCGCGCACCACGGCCCGGGCCGGTTGCTCGTCCGGCTCGACGAACCCGCTGATCACCGACCATCGTCCGTCGTCGGACCGCTTGCCGAGCAGCACCTCGCCGCCCTGGTTGAGGACGACCGCGCTGACGCTGGGCAGCCAGAGCAGGTCGGAGCCGATGTGTTTACGCAGTTGGAGGATGTATTCGGGGACCGCCACCCGGCGACCCTATCCGGGCGCGGCGACGGGTCGGCGCATCGCTGGCCACGCGGCGCGTCCCGGACGCCGCGAAGCGCGCGGGTACGCCGGAGCCGTGAATCGTGTCGCCGGGATCGCGTCACCGGGGCCGTGCCGCCGGACCGAACCGTGCCGCTGGATCGCGCTGCAACCCGACCGGGCCGGCTCAGCCGGAGCTGACGAGTTCGCGGCGCACCAGGGCGTAGTCCTCGGCCAACTCGGCGTCGATCCGGTCGGCCCGGTCCGGGTCCAGCACCACCGTCGGGTCGCGCCACGGGCGGGCCTCGATCAGGCGACCCCGCAGCCCGGACGGCGGGTGGCTGGCGAACAGCGACACCTCGTCGCGGACGGAGAGCTGGCGCAGCAGCGGCAGCCGCTGCGCGCCGTCGGCGCGGGCCCGGGTCACGGCCGCCTGCCAGTGCGCCGGACCGAGTCCGGCCCGGGCCTCCCGGCGCACCATCATCTCGACCACGTGCATCACGGCCAGGACGTCGAGCAGGCCCACCGTGGCGGCGCTGCCCGCGACCATGCTGGCCAGCTCGTCGGCGCGGTACTCCGCGCGCTGGCCGTCGCGCAGCCCGACCCACAACAGCAGCAGATGCCCCACGAGCAGCATCCGCGACAGTGTCCACTGCACGAGCCGGGCGAGCAGTTCGGCGACGTAAGCGATCAGACCCGCCGATCCGCCGCCTCCGGCCACCGGGCTGATGATCGAGGCGGCGGCGCCGAGCATGGTGAAGGCGGGCTGGGTGAGCAGTCCGCGCCGGACGTCGCCATTGGCGAAATGCCCCAGCTCGTGGCCGAGCAACGCGACCCGTTCCTGCGGCTGCAGCGCCGCCCACAGTGGCAACCCCAGGCAGAGCACCCGGCGCCGCCGCAACCCCACCGAGGCGGCGTACGCGGTGAAGCCCTCGTTGACGGCCACCACGTGCGGCGGTCGTACCCCGATCGCGTCCGCGACCTCACCGACCAGCCGGAGCAGGTTGGGCGCCCGGTCGGTGTCGATGACCCGGGCCAGCGGGTCCAGCCGGCCCAGCCGGGGCCGCAGCAACACGGCGACTCCCAGCCCGAAGGCGGCCAGCAGGGTCCACGGCGACAGCAGCGGATGACGCCACAACAGCCAGCCCGCTCCGGCGACCAGCAGGGCGACACCGCCGAGCAGCAGTACCGAGGCGGTGACCAGGACGACCCGCGCGGCACCGTGCCGAACGCCGTCGGCCGGTGCCTCGGCCAACTCGGTGAACTGTCCCCGGGTGAGCCGGTGGGCCACCGCCCGCAGTCTGCGGTCCACCCAGATCCAGCCGAACTCCGGTGTCGTGCGGCCGACCTCGTAGAGGTCGAGGTTCCACTCGCAGGCGCCGCACCATGGGGTCGCGCCCTGGACCGTCACGGTCGGCCTCGCGCAGCGGAGGCAGTGGACCGGCTCGGCTGCCGATTTCTCCCGTTGATCGCTGATCACGGATATTTATTTTCCGGCTCAGCAAGCCGTACCGGCAATGACTCTTCGGATGACATCCGGTGATCCTGATCCCAGGAATTCCGTTGACTGGCAAGGTATTCAACGGATCGGCCGGGCATTCCAGGAATCCTCACCTGCGGAAACGTGCCGGGTCTATTGTGGATGGGATGCCGCTTTTTGGCCGAATCGGTGGCGCCGGAGCGCTGCGCGGTGCACAGTGTTCCCATGAGCGACAGCGGACGTGGCGCGCAGTACTTCTGGTGCACGCGACACCATCGGGTTGAAACCGAGGCCGACGTCTGCCCCGCCCGTTACGTACTCGGACCGTATGCCAGCGCCGCGGAAGCGGAGAACGCGCTGGAGCAGGTCCGGGGCCGTAACGAGGCGTGGGATGCGGAGGACGCCCGCTGGGCCGGGGAGGAGAGATAGGTCGACGCGGCAAGGGTCCGCGTCGAGGGACTCCGGCGCCTGGGGTGAATTCCAGGTCCGCCGGGAGCATGTTCCGAGGAGGAACCCAGATGGCCGAAGCAGCACGGGCCACCACCCGGCCGGCGACCAAGCGCGCCGCCACCCGAAAGAGCACCACCACCGCCAGCCGAAGTGCCGGCGGGTCGACGGCGCGTAAGGCGCCGGCGAAGAAGGCCCCGGCCAAGAAGACGTCGGCGGCGGCCAAGAAGGCGCCCGCCAAGAAGTCGACAACGGCGAAGAAGACCACGGCGGCCGCGAAGCGGACGACCGCGGCCAAGAAGGCGCCCGCGAAGAAGGCCAGTACCACCAAGCGGACGACCGCAGCCCAGCGGCCCCCGGCCAAGAGGACCAGCACCACCACGCGGACCACGGCGGCCAAGAAGGCGCCCGCCAAGAGGGCTCCGGCCAAGAAGGCTCCCGCGCGCAAGACCACGACGGCCGCCCGCAAGACGACCGGTACGACCGCCCGCAAGACCACCGCGGCCGCCGGCAGGACCACCACGGCGGCCCGCAAGACGGCGGGTACGACCGCCCGCAAGACGACGGGTACCGCGGCCCGGAAGACCACGACGGCGGCCCGGAAGACCACGACGGCGGCCCGCAAGACGGCGGGTACGGCGGCCCGGAAGGCCACGGCCAAGAAGGCCGCGAAGCGGGCCCCGGCGAAGAAGGCGCCAGCGAAGAAGGCGCCGGCCAAGCGGGCGGCGACCGCCGCCGCGGCGAGCCGGCGAGCGGGTACGGCGAGCCCGACCAAGCGGGTCGGCGCGCGGACCTCCACCGGCCGGGCAACGTCGGCCCGGAAGGTGGCCGCCCGCCGGTCGCCGGCGAGTCAGGCGGCGACCCGGACGTCACCGGCGAAGCAGGCCGGCCGCTCCACCCGCCGTACGATCGGCTGACCGGGGCCGAGGTGCCCGGGCGCGGACCCGGGCGGGCCGGTGTGGGTACTGGTAGGAATGACCCGTGGTGATCAGACGGGTCGTGGCACCCCGCATCGATTTCGGCGCGCTGCGCCGCGAGTTGGAACTGCCCGAGCGGTTCCCGCCCGCGGCGCAGCGCGAGGCCGACGAGGCGGCCGCCCGGCCGCCGAAGCCGGACCGGGACCGGACGGACATCCCGTTCGTCACGATCGACCCGGCCACCTCGACGGACCTGGACCAGGCGATGTGCCTGACCCGGCGGTCCGGCGGCGGCTACCGGGTGTGCTACGCCATCGCCGACGTGTACGGGTTCGTGCCACCCGACGGGCCGCTGGAGGCCGAGACGTGGCGGCGCGGCCAGACCGTCTACCTGCCGGACGGCAAGGTGCCGCTGCACCCCGAGACCCTCAGCGAGAACGCCGCCAGCCTGCTCCCGGACGGCGCGCGACCCGCGGTGCTCTGGACCATCGACCTCGACTCCGCCGGCGCGGTGGCCGGGGTCGAGCTGTACCGCGCCCTGGTACGCAGCCGGGCCAAGCTCGACTACGTGGGCGTGCAGGCCGACGCGGCGGCGGGCCGGCTGGCCGAGCCGATCGCGCTGCTGCCGGAGATCGGTGGGCTGCTACAGGCCCGTGGCCTCGACCGGGGTGCCATCAACCTGCCGCTGCCCGAGCAGGACGTGGAACCCGACGGCGACGGATGGCGGCTGGTGCTGCGGGCGCCCACGCCGATGGAGGACCACAACGCCCAGATCTCGCTGCTGACCGGCATGGTCGCGGCGGACATCATGGTCGCCGGCGGGATCGGGCTGCTGCGGACGATGCCGGATCCCGATCCGGCCGCGGTGGACCGGCTGCGAGCGGCGGCGGACGCCCTGGGCATCGACTGGCCAGCTGGGATGAGCGTCGGGCGGGTGCTGGCCACCGTCGACCCGGCGCGTCCCCGGGCGGCCGCGTTCCTCGACCAGGCCGCCGAGTTGATGCGCGGCGCCGGTTACACGGCCTTCGACGGCGCGGTGCCGGCGGCGCACCGGCACGGCGGGGTCGCCGCCGCGTACGCGCACGTCACGGCCCCGCTGCGCCGGCTGGCCGATCGCTACGCCACCGAGGTGTGCCTGGCCCTGCACGCCGGCACCGAGGTGCCCGAGCACGTCCGGTCGGCCCTGCCCCGGTTGCCGGAGGTGATGGCCGGCACCGACCGGCTCGCGTCGGGCGCCGCACGCGCCGCCGTGGACCTCACCGAGGCCATCCTGCTGGCCAACCGGGTCGGCGAGACCTTCGAGGCAGCCGTGCTGGACACGACCGGCCCGACCGGCCCGACCACTGAGCCCGGTGGGTCGGCCGCCGGGTCCGGTGACCCGGTCCCGGAGCCCACCGGGTCGGTCCCGGGTCCGGCGCCGAAGCCCCGGTCCGCCGAGCGGCGCCGGCCCGGCGGCACGGTCGCGCTGGACGATCCGCCGGTACGGGCCCGCTGCGACGGTGAGCTGCCGCTCGGCCAGCGGGTTTCGGTCCGGCTGGTCACCGCCGATCCCGTCCAGCGCCGGGTCCGGTTCGAGCGGGTGTGAGCCGTCTCCCGCGGTTCCCGACCGGCCGGTGGCGGCGGGATTTGCGAGGATGGCGACCATGGCATACGACGCGAGCGCGCTACCTGACGTCTCCGGACTGACGATCGGCATCATCGGCGGCACCGG
Organism: Plantactinospora sp. A48; assembly: GCF_055793945.1. Classification (NCBI taxonomy): domain Bacteria; kingdom Bacillati; phylum Actinomycetota; class Actinomycetes; order Micromonosporales; family Micromonosporaceae; genus Plantactinospora; species Plantactinospora sp. A48. Next base: position 87,677 of record NZ_JBTIXF010000005.1, read on the forward strand.
CGACCAGGGGCGGGGCCTGGCGTACCGGTTCGCCCGCGCGGGCCAGCGGGTCCTGATCGGCTCCCGGTCGGCGGACCGGGCCGCGCAGGCGGCTCGGGAGATCGCCGCCCTCCCCGGGGTGCCGGCCGACCCGGGCGTGGGTGGGGACGGGAACGCCGAGGTGGCCCGCCGGTCCGACGTCGTCGTCATCGCCGTGCCGTGGGACGGGCACGCGCAGACCGTGGCGGAGTTGCGGGAGCCGCTGACCGGAAAGATCGTGATCGACTGCGTCAATCCGCTCGGGTTCGACAAGCACGGCCCGTACCCGCTGGCGGTGCCCGAGGGCAGCGCCGTGCAGCAGGCCGCGGCGCTGCTGCCGGACTCGCGGGTCTGCGCCGCGTTCAACCACGTGAGCGCGCCGCTGCTGGCCGACCCCGAGGTCGACCGGATCGATCTCGACGTGCTGATCTGCGCCGAGGACCGCGACCTGGTGGACACCGTCGCCGCGCTCGCCGCACGGATCTCCGGGATGCGTGGCCTCTACGCCGGCCGGCTGCGCAACGCGCACCAGATCGAGGCGTTCACCGCGAACCTCATCGCGATCAACCGGCGCTACAAGACGCACTCCGGCATCCGGGTGACCGACCTGTAACCGCGCCCTCCCGGGTTGATCAAGGCGTCTGCGTCACCGGGAGCGCTTGCTCACGACGCGGAACGCCCTGATCAACCCGCTCGGTCGGTCGGGGGTCGGCGGTTCGGTCAGAAGGTGTGCTCGGCGGCGGGGAACTCGCCGTCGCGTACCTCGGCGGCGAACCGTCGGGTGGCCTCGGTGAGCACGCCGGCCAGGTCGGCGTACCGCTTCACGAACCGTGGCGTCCGGCCGGACCGCAACCCGGCCATGTCCTGCCAGACCAGCACCTGGGCGTCGGTGTGGGGACCGGCCCCGATGCCCACCGTCGGGACCGGCAGCTCGGCGGTGATCCGCTTCGCCACGTCGCCGGGCACCATCTCCAGCACCACGGCGAACGCGCCGGCCTCGACGACCGCCCGGGCGTCCGCCATGACCTCCTCGGCGGTGTCACCGCGCCCCTGTACCCGGTAGCCACCGATGGTGTGCTCGCGCTGCGGGGTGAAACCGATGTGGGCCATGACCGGCACCCCGGCGTTGGTGATCGCCGCGATCTGCTCGGCGCAGACCCGGCCACCCTCCAGCTTGACCGCGTGGCAGCCGCCCTCCTTCATGAACCGGACGGCGGTCCGCAGCGCCTGCGCCGGCCCCTCCTCGTAGGAGCCGAAGGGCAGGTCGCCGACGACCAGGGTGTGCCGGGTGGACCGGACCACGGCCCGGACCAGCGACAGCAGCTCGTCGGCGGTCACCGGCAGGGTCGTCTCGTGCCCGAACACGTTGTTGGCGGCCGAGTCGCCGACCAGCAGCACCGGGATGCCGGCCTGGTCGAAGATCGCCGCGGTGTACTGGTCGTACGCGGTCAGCATCGGCCACCGTTCGCCGCGCTCCTTGGCGGCGAGCAGGTCGCGGGTGCGGATCCGCCGGGTGGCCGGGCCGCCGTACAGCGCGGTCACCTCGGTGGGGGTGGACTCCACCATGTTCGTCTCCTTCCTCGAGGCCGCGTTCGCGGTCCCCGGGTCCCGGGGCGGCGGCACGGACCGCCGCGACGCCCGCCCCGGGCGGGCGCCCGGGTCATCGGCTCGAACCGAGGACCCGGGCACCCGCCCCACCCGATGGTCGCACCGCGAGCGGGCCACGGGGCAGGGCGCAGTGCAGGTTTTCACACGTCAGACACCGTGCTCCCGCCACCGGTTGGTGATCGGCAGCCGGCGGTCCCGGCCGAAGGCCTTGATCGAGATCTTGGTACCGGGCGCGGACTGCCGGCGCTTGTACTCGGCGGCGTCCACCATCCGCAGCACCCGGTCCACCACCGCCGGGTCGTGGCCGGCGCCGATCAGGTCGTCCCGGGCGGCGTCCCCGTCCACGTAGCCGATCAGGATCTGGTCCAGCAGCGCGTAGTCGGGCAGCGTGTCGGTGTCGAGCTGTCCCGGGCTCAGCTCGGCGCTCGGCGGCTTGGTTATCGAGTTCTCCGGGATCGGGGGGACCTCACCCCGCCGGGTGGCCTCCGCGTTGCGCCAGCGGGCCAGCTGCCACACCAGCGACTTCCACACGTCCTTGATCGGGTTGAAGCCGCCCACCGAGTCCCCGTAGAGGGTGGAGTACCCGACCGCCAGTTCGGTCTTGTTGCCGGTGGTGAGCACGAGGTGCCCCTCCTGGTTGGACAGGGCCATCAGCAGCACGCCGCGGGCCCGCGCCTGGAGGTTCTCCACCGCCACGCCGGACAGCGAGAGGTTGGCCAGGAACGTGTCGACCATCGGTTGGACCGGCTCGGTCCGGAAGTCCAGACCGGTCCGCTTGGCCAGGTCGGCGGCGTCGGCCCGGGAGTGCTCCGAGGAGTGCTGGCTGGGCATCGAGACCCCCACCACCCGATCCGGACCCAGCGCGTCGACCGCGAGCGCCGCCACCAGCGCCGAGTCGATCCCGCCGGACAACCCGAGGATCACCGACGGAAAACGGTTCTTGTCGACGTAGTCCCGCAGGCCGAGGACCAGCGCGTGCCACACCTCGGCCTCGTCGGGGGCCGGGTCGACGATCCCGCCGGTCGCGGCCGGACCGACCGGCGCCGGGACCGGGTCGCTCACCCGCACCCGGCGGACCGCCATCTCCGCCGGGCCGGCGACGGCCGCCGCGGCGGTGGCGGCCGTGGTGGTCGCCCCGGCGCCGACGCCGGCCGGTTCCTCCGCCGGCCGGTCCGGGTCGGCCTCCGGCAGGGGTACGTCGTGGACCAGCAGATGTTCGACGAACTGCGGCGCACGGGTCAGCAGTGTGCCGTCGGCCGCGACGATCAGCGAGTCGCCGTCGTAGACCAGCTCGTCCTGGGCGCCGACCATGTTGACGTACGCGATGGCGGCCCCCGCCTCGGCGGCCCGGCGGCGGACCAGCGGCAGCCGGATGTCGTCCTTGTTCAGTTCGTAGGGCGAGCCGTTGATGGTGACGACCAGCCCGACGCCCGCGCGGCCGGCGACCGCGAACGGCCCGCCGGCCTGCCACAGGTCCTCGCAGACGGTCAGCGCCACGTCCACGCCACCGATCCGGACCACGGTGAGGGTGTCACCCGGTACGAAGTACCGGTCCTCGTCGAAGACGCCGTAGTTGGGCAGGTGGTGCTTGAAGTAGGTGGCCGCGACCCCGCCGCGGTGCAGCACGGCCAGGGCGTTGCGCGGTCCCCGGTCCGGTACGGCGTCGGCGCTGATCGCCGGCGGGCCGTCGGCGTCCAGGTAGCCGACCAGTGCCGGCAGTTCACCGAGGCCGTCGGCGGCCAGATCGGCGGCGAGGGCGTGCAGGGCGTGCCGGGACGCCCGCACGAAGGAGTCGCGGAAGACCAGATCCTCCACGGGGTACCCGGTGAGCATCATCTCCGGGAACGCCACCAGGTGGGCACCGGCCTCGGCGGCGGCCCGGGCGGTCCGCCGGACGATGTCGGCGTTGCCGGCGAGGTCACCGACCGTGGGATTGACCTGGGCGAGGGCGAGTCGCAGCATGGGCATGCCCTCATCTTGCCCCAGCCCGCCGGCGGGCATCTCCGGGTCGGTCACCGGTCCGCCGACCCGGGTACGTCGATGCTGACCACCCAGGTTGGGCTGGCCGGCGGTATGTTGACGGGGAACCGGTCGGCACCGCGTGGACGTCCGCTCCTTGGGCGGCCGTAACGGCGGTGAAACCCAACCGGCGCAGACTTGCCGCCATGTCGGTCTTGCCGGCCGGCGGCGTACCGGCACGAGGGGTGGATGGTGGACCGTCAGCAGGAGTTCGTGCTTCGCACCCTGGAGGAGCGGGACATCCGTTTCGTCCGGTTGTGGTTCACCGATGTGCTCGGCACGCTCAAGAGCGTCTCCGTCGCGCCGGCCGAACTGGAGGCGGCGTTCGACGAGGGGATCGGCTTCGACGGCTCGGCCATCGAGGGGTTCGCCCGGGTCTTCGAGTCCGACATGATCGCCATGCCTGACCCGACGACGTTCCAGGTCTTCCCCTTCGAGGGCGGGGTCAGCGGGGAGAGCGCGCGGATGTTCTGCGACATCCTGCTGCCGGACGGGACGCCGTCGTGGGCCGACCCCCGGCACGTGCTGCGCCGGGCGCTGTCCAAGGCGGCCGAGAAGGGCTTCACCTTCTACACCCACCCCGAGATCGAGTTCTACCTGCTGGAGAACGGGCCGACCGACGGCTCGGTGCCGGTGCCGGTCGACAGCGGTGGTTACTTCGAGCACACCACCCACGCCGTGGCCCGGGACTTCCGCCGGCAGGCCGTGCTCGCGCTCGAACGGATCGGCATCTCGGTGGAGTTCAGCCACCACGAGGTGGCGCCAGGCCAGCAGGAGATCGACCTGCGGTACGCCGACGCGCTGGCCACCGCCGACAACATCATGACCTTCCGGCACGTGATCAAGGAGGTGGCGCTCTCCACCGGGGTACGCGCCAGCTTCATGCCGAAGCCGTTCACCGACCAGCCGGGCAACGGCATGCACACCCACCTGTCGCTGTTCGAGGGGGAGCGGAACGCCTTCCACGACGCGGGTGACCCGATGAAGCTGTCCAAGGTCGCCCGCGCGTTCATCGCGGGACTGCTCCGGCACGCCCGCGAGTACACGGCGGTCACCAACCAGTGGGTCAACTCGTACAAGCGGCTGTTCCCGCTGACCCTGCCGGACCGGATCACCGAGTCCCCCGCGTACGTCTGCTGGGGGCACCTCAACCGCTCGGCGCTGGTGCGGGTGCCCGCGTACGGCAAGCCCGTCTCGGCGCGGGTGGAGGTCCGGTCACTGGACTCGGCCACCAACCCGTACCTGGCCTTCGCCGTGATGCTCGGCGCCGGGCTGAAGGGCATCGAGGAGGGCTACGAGCTGCCGCCGGGCGCCGAGGACGACGTCTGGTCGCTGTCCAACGCGGAACGCAAGGCGATGGGGTACGAGGCGCTGCCGGAGAACCTGGCCGAGGCGATCGACGTGATGGCCGGCTCCGAACTGGTCGCCGAGGTGCTCGGTGAGCACGTCTTCGACTTCTTCCTCCGCAACAAGCGGGCCGAGTGGGAGGAGTACCGCCGCGAGGTCACCCCGTACGAGCGGCGCCGCTACCTCTCCCTCTGAGACCGAGGGTTGACGCGGCGGCTTCGTCGGGAAAACTGACGAAGCCGCCGATCCTCGTGGCGATGCCGGTCGGGGTGCGGGTCGCTTCGGCGGAGACCGTGCAGGGGCGGCCGAGCGCGTCACCCTGGTGCACCTCGACGACGCCGGGGTGGCCCGTGTCGAGCAGGTGCGCGGCCAGGCAGCCGGCGCTGTTGGCGTTCACGATGTCCTCGTCGACCCCGATGGCGGGGGCGAACATGCGGCCGGTCGCGGTCCCTTCCGTCGGTGAGAGCGTGTAGGCGAAGCAGCCCAGGTAGCCCAGCCGGCGGCACTCGGCCGCCAGCCGGTCGAGGTCCGGCCGGATCGACAGCAGCAGCCCCCGGTCGCGCACCGGGACGAGCAGCCGCGGCGTACCCGGTGAGGCGACCCGCACCCCGCCGGGCATGTCCTCGGCGGTGACGTCTCTGCCGGCGATGCCTTCGGCGGCGATATCCTCAGCGCGCAACCCGAGGGCCGCCAGGACGCCGTCGTCCGGTTCGGTGGCCCGGTCGCCCAGGTCGATCACGCCCTGGTCGAACCAGACCTCCACGCCGTGCCGGTGCCGCACGGCGGTGGTGGCGAACGTCCGGCCACCGGTGGACTGCCGTCCCTCGTGGCGACCGTCGCCGCTGCGGTGCAGCAGGACCGCCTGCGCGGCGATGGTGCCGTGGCCGCAGTTCCGCAGTTCGCCGCCGGTGGTGTAGAACCGCACGGTCGGCACGGTGGCGTCGCCGTCCAGGTCGAGAAACGCGGCGTGTGAGGTGCCGGCGGCCCGGACGATCGCGCGTCGCTCCTCGTCGGTGCGGGTGCCGTCGTCGAACACGACAGCGGTGGGGCTGCCGCCCTGTCCCTGCCGGGTGCAGGAGTTCACCATCGTCACCTGCCGGTCGGCGGTCATGCCGGTCCCCAGTCCGTCAAGCGCTTCGGATTTCAGAATCACGCTAACGCTCCAAGTTCGGTGGCGCCAAGGTGGCCGCTGGGTCGGGCTGCCGGTCCGGGCCGCCGGGTCGGTGACCGCCGGGTCCGGGCTGGCCGGGTCCGGGCCGGTGTGGCTGGCGCCGACCAGGCATGCTGGAACGCCTGCACGGTAAGCGGATCGCGACCTCCGATCGCGTTCTGGGACCACAGTGGAGGAGACCGGGTGTCCGACTCGCTCAGCTACGCCGACGCCGTCCGGTTGCTCGGCGGCCAGGGAAACCGGTGGGTCGAGCTGATCGACAAGGTCACCGGGGGAGCGCTGCTGTCCGCCGCCCTCCCGGTCCCCGGCCTGGCCGGCCTGGTCGACGCCAAGGTCGGGCTGGTACGCCTCGGCCGCGACCTGCTGCGCGAGGTGTCCGAGCGGCGCTCCGGGCTGTCCCGGTACGACCGGACCCGGCGGCTGGAGGCCGCGCACGCGGTGATCGCGGTGACCGCGTACTTCGAGGTGCTGGCCGAGGCCGACCTGCCGATCGCGCTGTCCGAACTGGACCTGGTGAAGGCCGAACAGCTGTCCCTCGGCGGCGCCCGGCCGGCGGATCCGCGCTCGGTGGTGCAGGCGTTCTTCGACACCCCGGCCCCGGTGCCCGGCCCGGCCCTGCCGTATCCGCGACTGCGGGACGGGCTGGCGGAGTATTACTCCGGACTGGGAAACCGGCTCGTGAACTTCGTTTCCGAACTGGCCGGCGAGGACGGATCGTCCCGGACCGTACAGGTTGCCAAGGCGGTGACCCAGGTGATCCGACCGGCGGCCCTGGACCGGCACCGGGAGCTGCTGACCAAGTTGGCCAGCGATTTTCCCGAGGTGGGGTTCTGGATCGGGCTGGACGAGCACGAGGCCACCCGGGGTGAGGTGCGGGAGCTGGCCACCGGGCTGGTCGAGCTGCGCGCGACGCTGGACCGGATCAGCACCGGGACCGCGCCGGACGACCGGCGGGCGGCCCTGGCCAGGGCGTATGCGGACGAGCTGACCCGGCCGATCGCGCAGTCCGGCGACGTACCCGCGGGGTTGCGGTTGCCCACCCTCGGCGACGCGTACGTGCCACCGCGGTTCCGGCTCGCGGAGTTGGGCGGGGACGCCCGGCCGGCCGACGAGGGCTGGTGGACCGACCGGCCGGTCCGGGACGACCTGGCCGACATCCTTGTCGGGCAGCTCACCGCGCCCGGCGCGGTCCGGGCACCGCTGCTGGTGCTCGGCCAACCCGGCTCGGGCAAGTCGGTGCTCACCAAGATCCTCGCGGCCCAGCTGCCGGCCGCGGACTTCCTGGTGATCCGGGTCGTGCTCCGGGGCGTGTCGGCCGCCGCGGGGGTACAGGAGCAGCTTGAGCAGGCGGTCCGGGACGCCACCGGGGAACGGCTGGACTGGCCGGCGCTGTCCCGTTCGGCCGGTGGCGCGCTGCCGGTGCTGCTGCTCGACGGCTTCGACGAGCTGCTCCAGGCCACCGGCGTCAGCCAGAGCGACTACCTGACCCGGGTGGCCGACTTCCAGCGCCGTGAGTTTGTGCAGGGCCGGCCGGTCGCGGTACTGGTAACCAGTCGGACCAGCGTGGCCGACCGGGCCAGGCCGCCGGCCGGGGCGCTGGCGGTGCGGTTGGAGCCGTTCGACGCGCCCCGGGTCACCCGCTGGCTGCGCACCTGGAACGCGGTCAACATCGGTGTCGCCGGGTTTCAGCCGATGCCCTCCGACGTGGTGCTGCGGCACCGGGACCTGGCCGGACAACCGCTGCTGCTGCTCATGCTGGCCCTCTACGACGCGGGTGGCGGTGACCTGCGCTCGGCTGGCGACCTGGGCCAGGGTGAGCTGTACGAGCGGCTGCTGGTCAGCTTCGCCCGTCGTGAGGTGGAGAAGCACCGGGCCGGGCTGGCCGGCCGGGAACTGGACCGGGCTGTCGAGGAGGAACTGCGCCGGCTGTCGGTGGTGGCGTTCGCCATGTTCAACCGGGGGGCGCAGTGGGTCACCGAGGCAGAGCTGGAGGCCGATCTGGTCGCGCTGCCGTTCGCCGGGGCGGGCGCGGTGCCCCGGGACGACCGCCGTACCCCGCTGCGGGCCGCCGAGATCGTCCTCGGCCGGTTCTTCTTCGTGCACCGCTCCCAGGCCGCCCGGGATGCGGACCGGCCCACCGCGTACGAGTTCCTGCACGCCACCTTCGGCGAGTACCTGGTGACCCGGCTCACCTGGTTGGTGATGGACGACCTGGTGGCCCGGGAGTCGGCGGCCAGCCTGTCGCTGGGCGGCACGCCCGTCGATGATGATCTGTTGCACGCGCTGCTGTCGTACGCCGTGCTGACCAGGCGGGCTCCGGTGGTCGGCTTCCTCGCCGAGCGTTTGTCGACGCTGGACGAGGGGCGCCGGAGCGCCTGGGGGGACCTGTTGATCCGGCTGTTCCGGTCCGTGCACCACGCCGGCGGCACGCGCCGCTTCGCCGGTTACGCGCCGCTACCGCTCACCGTGCCCGCCCGGTACGCCGCGTACAGCGCCAACCTGCTGGTGCTCGCCGTCTGCGCGGCTGGCGAAATTCCCGGTGGACGGCTCTATCCGGACGCCGCCGACGTGGTTTCCGAGTGGCACGCCCAAGCCCTCCTCTGGCGCTCCCAACTCACATCGGAGGAGTGGACCAGCCTGGTCAACACCGTCGAGGTGGAACGCCGCTGGTCCGGTTCAGCCCGGGATCTCCTGATCCGCCACGGGGCTGGCACCACCGCGCCTCCCATCGACATCGGTTGGACCCTGCACACCGGGAACGACCCGGAGGCCCCGGACGACCCGGACGAGGAGGTCGTCTGCTTCATGCTGACCCGGGAGCCGGCCCGGCTCCGGCGCAAGATCCACTTCGAGTGCGGCATCAACGGGGATCTGTTGCAGCACGCGCTGGACCCCCTCGACGAAATGCCGGAGTTGCTCAACTCGTTCGTGGCGCTACGCGCCGACCGGTTGCGCTCACCCGCGCATCTACTGTGGTCGCTGGTCATAGCGCAGTCGAAGGGTGACCCTGTCGAGGAACGGGTCCGGATCTACGAGCGGATGGCCATTCCCGCTATGAGCGTGGCGCACCTGACGCCGCAATGGCTGGGGTTCCTCCGACTCGTGCTCGACCACCTGGCCGTGGACGACCAGCTCGACGCGGGTGCGGCCGTCAAGGTCCTGACGAGTCTGACCAACGGGCGCGCCGCCGACGAGTTGCCCTACGCCGCCGTGCTGCGGTGCTGCCTGGCGTACCTGGGCCGGGATCGCGACACGGACCGGGTGCTCGCCGACATCGTGGTGCGGCTCATCGATGGTGACGATGCGCGTGGCCGGCGGCGGTGGGCCACCGAGCTGGCGCTGGAGGCCCGGCTCCGGCTGCACGAACTGGGCGTCCGGACGCTGCGGATCGTGCCCGAGGATGTCGACTGGCTGACCGCCCTGCACCAGCAGCGCCGGCCGGACCTCATCAAGCGGATCGCGCCGCTGATCAGGTACGCCGAGCCGGGCGTCAGGTACGAGCCACCGCCGATGGGCTACGAGGCGTACTGAGCGAGCAGGGTTTCCAGCAGGTCGACGGCGCGGGGCGGACCGCCGGCGGCGGTGAGTTTCGCGGACAGTTCGCCGGCCCGGCGCCGGAACTCGGGCCGGGTCAGCACCTCGGTGACGGCCCGGCGGACCCGGTCGGGTCGGGGGCGTCCGGTGCGCAGGTCGAGGCCGACGCCGGACCAGGCGACCCGGCGGGCGACCTCCGGTTTGTCGAGCGACCCGCCGGCCACCACCAGCGGCACCCCGGCGTGTACCGCGCCCAGCACCCCGCCCCAACCGCCGTTGGTGATCATCACGTCGACCAGCGGCAGCAGTGCGTCATGCGGCAGGAACGGCGCGCTCCGGACGTTGTCCGGCAGCGGGCCGAGGACCGCCGGGTCCGCCCCACCGGTGGTGCAGACCACCAGTTCGGGACCCGCGCCCAGCCCGACGAGGGCCGGCCGGACCAGATCTCTCAGGTCCACGTCGAGGGTGCCCTGGGTGAGGTGTACGACGGGCCGGCCGGCGGACCGCGCCGCGAGCAGCTCCGGCCACCAGTCGGGCAGCGCCTCGGGCCTACCCGGTTCGGTGCCGGCCGCCGTGGGGATGCCTGCGCCGGCCCCGGGCAGCGCCGGGGGTACGGCCGCCGTGCCGGTGTCGGGCAGCGGCATGCCCGTGCCGGGTGCCGGGGCCAGCCGGCCGACGAAATGGACCTGGGTCGGCAGGTCCGACCTCGGATACTCCAACCCGGGTACGCCCTGGGCCAGCACCAGATGCGGTGAGTAGAGGGATTCCGGGCCGCTGGACCCGGCCCGGCCCAACCCGACGGCGGCGCGCATCCGGTTGAGCTGCGGATCGACCAGGCGGTATCCGATCCGGGCGAGACGGCGCAGGGCGGCGTCGCGGATCCGTACCGCCGGTCCGTGGCCGTCGCCGTGGCTGCGTCCGTGGCTGTCGCTGTCGCCGTGGCCGTGACCTGTTCGGACCCGGACGCCGGGTGGCGGCAGGTCCCGGCTGAGCAGGTTCAGCGGGGTGACCGCGACCGAGGCCCACGGGATGCCGAGTCGCTCGCCGGCCAGGGCGCCACCGAACGCCAACTGGTCGGTGACGATCAGATCGAAGGGGTCGGTCCGGGCCGCCGCGAGGATGTCCTCGGCCTGGCCGGGTGCCGTGCCGAACAGCAGGTACCGGGAGTTGGCGATGGCGCCCCGGGTGCCCTTGCCGTCGCCGATCCGGGGAAAGGTGGCCGGCAGGTCCGCGTCGTCGAAGTCCCGCGCCCGCTCCCACGGCAGCAGCTTCGCGCCGGCGGCGGTGAACCGGTCCCGGTACTTGGCGCCGGTGTACGCGACGACCTCGTGCCCGCGCCGGACCAGCTCCGCGGTCACCGCGCTCAGCGGACCGGTGTGCCCGGCGAACGGGAGTGACGACACCAGGACCCTCGCCATCGGACCTCCCCGTCCCCCGATGCCCGCCCGCCGCGCGGACACCCCGACGGTAACTCCGACCCTCCACGACGTGTCCCCGGGGGGTCCGGCTCCCCGGCTCCCCGGCTCACTCCGGCCCGGCTACCCCGCTGGTGCTTCTTCCCGGCCGGGCGATGACCATGGGCGCTACCGCGCCCGATCGCTCTCGGCGGTGCGGTAGCGCCCATGGTCAACAAGATGGCGGTCAGTTGCCGCCGCTGGTCGTACCCCCGTGGTTCCAGCCGTGACCGCGCCAGCCGCCGCCCGGGAAGCCCGCGAAGGCGGGGAAGACGCCCGCGTCGATCGCCTTGGTGATCGCGTCGGCCTGCTCCTGGGTCAGCTTGCCGTCCTTGACGGCCTGGTCCAGGCGGGCCTTCAGCGCGGCCTCCCGGTCCGCCGTACGGTCGGTGGACCCGGGCCGGTCGGCCGGCTTGTGCTCGGTGCGGATCTTCTGGAGCGCCGCCTCGACCTTGTCCTGCGGTACGCCAAGCTCCTTGGCCAGCTCGGCGGCGAACTGGGACTGCCGGTCTGCCGCACCGTTCCAGCCCGGTGCGCCGTCCCGGCGCGGTGGACCGTCCCGGTCCGCCGTCGTGGCGGACGAGGTGGTCGGGCTCGGGGTCCCGCTGTCGGCGAACGCCAGGGCGGGGACGGCGATGCCCACCCCCAGCACGCCGACGGCGGCCAGGCTGGCCAGGGCGTTCCTACGGGTGACTGTCACGTTCATCGGGTTCCTCCGAGTTGTTCACGAATCTGTGATGACCCGACGACCGTGCGGAATCGAACTGGGTTTTGGCCGTGGCGACCCTGTCAGCCGGCTGAGAATTCTTGCCGGTCGGTCAGCCGGGCGGGTGGGTCAGCGGACGGCGGGGGCGACGGTGAGGGTTCCGGTGACCGAGTCGAGGGTCGCCGACGTGCCCACCGGCACGGTGAGCTGACCCACACCGTGCCCGATCGGCAGCCCGCCGAGCACCGGTACGCCGAGATCGCCGAGCCGGTCGAGCAGCACCTCGCCGACCGTGACCGGCCAGTCGTCGGCGCAGTTGGTGAACTGCCCGATGGCCACCCCGGCGATCCCGTCCAGCGCACCGGCCCGACGCAGGTGGGTGAGCATCCGGTCGATCTTGTACGGGGGTTCCTCCACCTCCTCGACCAGCAGGATCGCTCCGGTGAGATCCGGCATGTCCGGGGTGCCCAGCGAGGCGGTGATCAGGCACAGGTTCCCGCCGAGCAGTGGCCCGGTGGCCACGCCCGGCACCAGCACCCGGGCGGTCTCCTCGGCGGCCGAGCGGACCACCGAGATCGGCTCGGTGGTCATCAGCGCCCGGTGCAACGCCTCGGCCGAGGCGGTCGGGGTGCGCTCGTCCAACCAGGCCGCGCCGGGGCCGTGCAGCGCGGCCAACCGCGCCCCCCGCCAGAGCGCGAGTTGCAGGGCGGTGATGTCGGAGAACCCGGCGACCACCTTGGGGTCGCGGCGCACCGCCGCCATGTCGATGGCGTCGACCACCCGCTGCGCGCCGTACCCACCCCGGGTGCAGAGCACCCCCCGGATCCGCGGATCGGCGAACGCCGCGTTCAGGTCGGCCGCCCGCAGCTCGTCGGTGCCGGCCAGGTAGCCGTGCCGGGCATAGGCGTTGGGCGCCACCACCGGCCGCAACCCCCAGCCGGTGATCAGCTCGATGCCCCGGGCGACCCGTTCCGGGCGGGTCGGTCCGGACGGCGACACCAGCATCACGGCGTCCCCGGGGCGCAGCACGGGCGGGCGGACCGCGATCTCGTCGAGCATGGTCACCGAGCCTATCCGCCGCCGACCGGCGGCCGATCCCGATCCCCGGTGGACCGACTAGCCTCGACAGCGTGGCGACCGCACTGTTGATCGAAAATGACCCGAAGGATGGCCCGCGCCGGTTGGCGGAGTGGTTGACCGAGGGCGGGTTGGAGCTGAGCGTGCTCCGGCCGTACGCCGGTGACCCGCTGCCGGACGACCTGACCGGTTACGCGGCGCTGGTGGTGCTCGGCGGTCCGCAGCACGCCTACCCGGCGGCCGACGGCAGCCCCGGCGCGCCCTGGTTCCCGGCCCTGGAGGGACTGCTGCGCAAGGCGGTCCGGCACCGGGTGCCGACCCTCGCCATCTGCCTCGGCGCCCAGTTGCTGGCCGTGGCGCACGCCGGCCTGGTGGAACCGGCCGCCGAACCGGAGGCCGGACCGGGGGTGGTCGGCAAACGGGACGCCGCGGACCAGGATCCGCTGTTCCGCTGGGTCCCGCTGATACCGGACGTCCTGCACTGGCACTCCGACGAGATCACCGAACTGCCGCACGGGGCGACCCTGCTGGCCGCCTCGACCCGCTGCGCGCACCAGGCGTTCCGGCTCGGCGACCGGGCCTGGGGGCTCCAGTTCCACATCGAGTGCGACGAGGTCTCGGTCCGGGACTGGGCCGACGGCTCCGAGCTGCTGGACCGGCTGGAGTACGACCCGGAACTCGTGGTGGCCGCCAGCGCGCGACAGCTGGCCGACGTGGAGGAAGCCTGGCAGCCGTTCGCGATCCGGTTCGCCGCGCTGGCCCGGGGCGAACTGGCCGGCGCCGAACCCCGCCGCGACCTGCCACTGCTGGGCCGATGAGCCGGCCCGCCAAGGCACCGGGCCGGCTGGCCCGGTACGGGTTCGGCGGCGTCAACGGCGAGTCGGTGGGGCGGGTCGACGACCTGCTCGGGCCGGCCGGGCTCGGGCTGTGGGCGCCGGACGCCCAGGAACCGGTGGACCAGGCCGCCGCCGAGCTGCTGTCCGGGCTGTCCCGGGCGGCCGATCCGGACCTGGCGCTGCGCCAACTGCACCGGATCGTCGAGGCCGAACGCCGTACCCAGGCCGGCACCGGCACGCCGCTGCTGACCGCGCTGGCCGAGGACCCGGGGCTGCGCCGCAGGCTGTTCGCCGTACTCGGTGCCTCGTCGGCACTGGGCGATCACCTGGTGGCCAACCCCGGCGACTGCCGGGCGCTGGCCGGGGTGGACGGGGTTGCCCCGGCGGCCGCCGGCAGGCTCGAAGCGTTCCCGGAGGGCCAGCCCACCGTGCCGGCGTTGCGGCTGGCGTACCGTCGGGCCCTGCTGCGGATCGCGGCGGCCGACCTCACCGGCGGCGCGTCGCTGGAGCAGACCATGGCCGCTCTCTCCGGGCTCGCCGACGCCACCCTGGCGGCGGCCTACGACCTCGCGCTCAGTGAACTGCCCGCGGGCACCACGACGCCCCGGCTGGCCGTGGTCGCGCTCGGCAAGTGCGGCGGTGACGAGCTGAACTACGTCTCCGACGTGGACGTGATCTTCGTGGCCGGCGGGGACGAGGATCTGGCCACCGCCACCACGGTGGCCACCCGGCTGATCCACGTCTGCGGGCTGGTGGCCTGGCCGGTGGACGCGGCACTGCGACCCGAGGGCAGCCGCGGTCCGCTGGTCCGCACCCTGGCCAGTCACCTGGCGTACTACCGGCGGTGGGCGCGGACCTGGGAGTTCCAGGCGCTGCTCAAGGCCCGGCCGGCGGCCGGCGACATCGACCTCGGCCAGGAGTGGATCGATCAGCTCGCCCCCCTGGTCTGGCACGCCGCCGAACGCCCCGAGGCGGTCGAGGACGTCCGGGCCATGCGCCGGCGGATCATCGACAACGTTCCGCCCGCCGAACTGGAACGGGAGATCAAACGCGGGCCGGGCGGGCTGCGCGACATCGAGTTCGCGGTCCAGCTGCTGCAACTGGTGCATGGTCGGGCCGACGAGTCGCTACGGGGGCCCGGGACCATCCCCGCGCTGCGCGCACTGGTCTCCGGCGGGTACGTGGGCCGGGCCGACGGCGAGGCGCTGCTGCGCGGCTACCGGTTCCTGCGGGGCGTGGAGCACCGCCTCCAACTCCAGGGACTGCGCCGCACCCACACGGTCCCGCGCGACCGCGCCGCGCTGCGCTGGCTCGCCCAGGCGCTCGGCTACACCCCGAGCGCCGGCCGGGACGCCGTCGAGGCGTTCCGGGCCGAGTGGGTCACCCACGCCACCGAGGTACGCCGGCTGCACGCCAAACTGCTCTACCGCCCGCTGCTGGAGGCGGTGGCCCGGGTGCCGGCCGAGGAACTGCGGCTCACCCCGGAGGCCGCCCGCAGCCGGCTGGAGGTGCTCGGGTTCGCCGACCCGGCCGGGGCGCTGCGGCACATCGAGGCACTCACCGGCGGGTTGACCCGGACCGCGGCGATCCAGCGCACCCTGCTGCCCGTGCTGCTCTCCGAGTTCGCCGACGCCCCGGAGCCGGACCGTGGCCTGCTCACCTACCGGCACGTCTCGGACAAGCTCGGCAGCACGCCGTGGTACCTGCGGGTGCTGCGCGACGAGGGACCGGTGGCCCGGCGGTTGGCCCGGACCCTGGCGCTGTCGCGGTACGCGGCCGACCTGCTCGGCCGGGAGCCGGAGGCGCTGCGGCTGCTCGCCACCGACACCGAACTGGTGCCACGGCCACCGGCGGCGCTGCTGGCCGGCTTCACCGCCGCGGTGGACCGGCACACGGGTCCGACCGCCGTCGCCGGACCGGCTGGTTCGGGACCGTCCGCCGGTGGGCCGGCCGGCTCGGGGTCGGCCGGCTCGGGGCCGGCCGTTGCCGGGTCGCGGGCCGGCGGGACACCGGACGACGGCGCGGCGATCGAGGCGAGCCGGGCGGTCCGGGCCTTGCGCCGGCGCGAACTGCTCCGGTTGGCCTGTGCCGACGTGCTGCACCGGGCCGGGTCGCTGGCCCCGCCCGAGTCACTGGCCGTGACGGACATCGGCGCCGCGCTGTCCGACGTGGCCGACGCGACACTGGCGGCGACCCTGCGGGTGGCCCTGGCGACCCGACCGATGCCGCCCGGGATGCGCTTCGCCGTGATCGGCATGGGTCGGCTGGGTGGTCGGGAGCTGAACTACCTCTCCGACGCCGACGTGCTGTTCGTCTACGACCCACCCGCCGGGCTGGCCGAGGACGCGGCCAGCGCCGCCGCGCTGGCGGTGGCCGAGCAGTTGCGCCGGCTGCTGGGCATGCCGGCACCGGACCCGCCGCTGGTGGTGGACGCCGACCTGCGACCGGAGGGCCGGCAGGGCCCGCTGGTGCGCAGCCTCGCCGCGTACACGTCGTACTACGCCCGCTGGTCGAAGGTCTGGGAGGCGCAGGCGCTGCTGCGGGCCCGGTACGTCTGCGGGGACGCCGACCTGGCGGAGGAGTTCCTGGCGGTCGCCGACCGGATCCGGTATCCGGCCGACGGGTTGACCCGGGAACAGATGGTCGAGATCCGCCGGATCAAGGTGCGGGTGGAGACCGAACGGCTGCCCCGGGGAGCCGACCCGGCCACCCACACCAAACTGGGCCGGGGCGGGCTGGCCGACGTCGAGTGGGCCGTACAACTGCTCCAGCTGCGGTACGCCGGGAGGCAGCCCGAGCTGCGGGGCACCCGTACCCTGGCGGCGCTGGCCGCGGCCCGGGACGCCGGCCTGCTCCCGGCCGACGCCGCGGCCGCGATGGCCGCCGGTTGGACGCTCGCGGCCCAGGTCCGGGACGCGCTGATGCTGATCCGGGGTCGGGTCGGCGACCAGCTTCCCCGGCACGGCGTGGAACTGGCCGGGGTGGTCCGGCTGCTCGGTGCCGACGATCCGGGCGAGTTCCTCGACCACTACCTGCGGACCGCCCGCCGCTCCCGGGCCGCCATGGAGCGCGTCCTCGAAGGCTGAGCTGAAAGGAAGGGCACCCTGTTATCGCTTTTTGTATAGGAAGGGCCCCCGCTTAACGACCGGAGCACTCGCCGGCTGCGGTCGACGGCTCCCCGTACCCGTGCTCGCTCACCGCCGGAGCGTCAGGCGAAGATCTCGTCGATCGTGTTGGCGGAGGTGGCGCGGCGAATCCAGGTTTCGAGTTGGTCGGTGTCGGTACACCCGGTGATCCGTTGCCGTGCCGAACCGGATACGTCGATGCCGCGCGCCGCCAGCACCGCGAGCAGCGCGGTGGCTTCTCCTTCGGCCTTGCCCTCGGCCTTGCCTTCCGTCCTGCCCTCGGCGATTCCCTCGGCGATGCCTTCGGCCTTGCCCTGGTGGAAGTAGCGGCGGGCGAAGTCGCTCTGGTATTCGTAGGTCGCACTGGTCATCAGGGCCTCCAGGTGCTGCCGGGCCGCCTGCGGGAGGGCGGCGAGCACGACGTCAGCGTACAGCGTGGCATGGTCTCGATCTATCGTGTTCAGCGCGCTGAACAGGGCTTGAAGGATCTTGTCCCGGTCCGGATGGGTGCCGTGTGACATGGCCGAGAGCACCGCCAGCTCGGGGCTGGCGCTCGCCTGGGCGGGGTCGGTGACGGCTGGGATCCGCTGTGGGCCCACCACGAGCGGGACCAGCGTCCAGCCGGGGTGGCCGATCTTGATGGGGGTGGCGCACCAACCGGCGGTGCGCTCGTCGGCGCAGAGGATCAGCAGCATGGCGGGGCAGCGCGAGCGGGCGTGCAGCGTGGTCAGGTAGACGGGCCAGCTGCGTCGTTTGCCCCGGTCCGGGCGGAGTTGGATCTCGATCACCACGGACAGTACGGGAGCGTCGTCACGGATGAGCGTGATGACGGCGTCGGCGCGGTATTCGGTGGGGGTGAGATCCGGAAGATCGTCGGAATCGAGGCGGATCTGCTGATAGGTGGGGACGGGAACCCCGAGCTGGCCGCTGAGCAACTCGGCGGCAAGGGCGGGCCGATGCCGGAACAGCTCGATCAACGCTTCGTGTTGTTGTGAGGGCACAGCGTGATGTTATGAATCTGTCTCTACGGCCGGTGAGTGCCACACGGGCACCCAGCTCTGCGGCGCTGTGGGAAGTGCCACAGGCTGGTGGCCGTAACCGGCTGGGTCGGTTGGCCTCGCTGTCACGACAAGCTCGGTTGACGTCGTCGCCATCACGAAAACGGCGGCACCGGACGGCTTCAAGCCGTCCGGTGCCGCCGTGCGACTCGGTTCAGACGTTGTAGTACATCTCGAACTCGTGCGGCGTCGGGCGCAGCCGGACCGGGTCAACCTCGTTGGCCCGCTTCCAGTCCACCCAGGTGGAGATCAGGTCCGGCGTGAAGACCCCGCCGTCGAGCAGGTAGTCGTGGTCGGCCTCAAGGGCGGTGAGCACCTCGGGCAGCGAACCCGGCACCTGCTTGACCGAGCCCCACTCCTCCGGCGGCAGGTCGTACAGGTCCTTGTCGATCGGCTCCGGCGGCTCGATCTTGCTGCGGATGCCGTCGAGGCCGGCCATCAGCATGGCCGAGAAGGCCAGGTAGACGTTGGCCGACGGGTCCGGCACCCGGAACTCGACCCGCTTGGCCTTGGCGTTGCTGCCGGTGACCGGGATACGGGTGCAGGCCGAGCGGTTGCGCTGCGAGTAGACCAGGTTGACCGGCGCCTCGAAGCCCGGCACCAACCGGCGGTACGAGTTGACCGTCGGGTTGGTGAAGGCCAGCAGCGACGGCGCGTGGTGCAGCAGACCGCCGATGTACCAGCGGGCGGTGTCGGAGAGTCCGGCGTAGCCCGTCTCGTCGTAGAACAGCGGTTCGCCGTTCATCCAGAGGCTCTGGTGGGTGTGCATGCCGGAGCCGTTGTCGCCGAACAGCGGCTTGGGCATGAAGGTGGCCGTCTTGCCGGCCGCCCAGGCCTGGTTCTTGACGATGTACTTGAAGAGCTGGAGCTGGTCACCGGCGTGCAGCAGGGTGGAGAACCGGTAGTTGATCTCGGCCTGGCCGGCGGTGCCCACCTCGTGGTGCGAACGCTCCACGGTGAAGCCGGTGTCCACCAGCCGGCGCACGATCTGGTCGCGCAGGTCGGCGTAGTGGTCGACCGGCGGCACCGGGAAGTAGCCGCCCTTGTACGCGGTCTTGAAACCGCGATTGCCGCCCTCCTCCTCCCGGCCGGAGTTCCAGGCGCCCTCGATCGAGTCGATGTAGTAGTACGCCTGGTGCGCGGAGGTCTCGTGACGGATCGAGTCGAAGATGTAGAACTCGGCCTCCGGCCCGAAGTACGCGGTGTCCGCGATGCCGCTGGCCGCGAGGTAGGCCTCGGCCTTCTTCGCCACGTTACGCGGGTCGCGGGTGTACGCCTCGCGGGTGAACGGGTCGTGGATGAAGAAGTTGAGCGCGACGGTCTTCTGGGTCCGGAACGGGTCGACAAACGCGCTCGCCACGTCCGGGAGCAGGAGCATGTCGGACTCGTGGATCGCCTGGAAGCCGCGGATCGAGGATCCGTCGAAGGCCAGGCCATCCTCGAAGACGCTCTCGTCAAACGACTCGACGGGCAGATTGAAGTGCTGCATCACCCCGGGCAGGTCGCAGAACCGCACGTCGACGAACTTGACGTCCTCGTTCTTGAGATACCGCAGCAGTTCCTCGGGATTTGCGAACACTCGTTCCTCCTGGCACGTCCGCTTGGCGTTCCGACGTCGCTGGCGAGGGTAGGGCTGGGTGGTTGCTTCGACGTTCCACGTGTGTTTCTGCCGTGTTACGACCACCGTTGACGATACGCCCGGCCCGGTGGTCGCGGGAAGACGTGGAGCTTTGCGGCGTTTCTCCCGGTATCATGTCGCCGCTCATTTCCCTGGGTGGCGTGTCCCTGGGTGGCGTGCCAGGACCTTGTCCCGCTGAGCCGGCCGGTCCGAGTCGCCGGCCGGGTCACGACTACGCTGACATGCCGTGACCGAACAGTACGACCGCGAACGGCCCGCCGGGTCCGCACCCGGCACCGGGCTCGCCGCCGGTGGGATCGATCCGGCCAGCCTCGGTCGGCGGTTCGGCGCCCTCCTCGTCGACTGGGTGCTCTGCCTCCTCGCCGGGGGCCTCATCGCCGATCCCGTCCACGCCGGCTGGCCGCCGGTGCTGGTCCTGATCCTTGAGTACGGCTTCTTCATCGGACTGTTCGCCCAGACCCCCGGCATGCTGCTGACCCGGATCAGGTGCGTGTCCTTCGTCGACGGCGGCCGGATCGGGGTGGCCCGGGCACTGCTGCGCGGCGTGCTGCTGGCCCTGGTCGTACCGGCCGTCCTGATGGATGACCAACGACGTGGCTGGCACGACCGGTTGGCCGGCTCGATCGTGATACCCGCACCGCCGCGCGGCCGCTGACCCCCGCGCAGCCGCTGACCCCCACGCAGCCGCTGACCCCCACGCAGCCGCTGACCCCCACGCGGCCCGGCCGCAAAACCGGTACCGCCCGAACGCGGAATCGGTCGACCATTGCGTCGTGACCGAATACCGCGCCGAGTTCGACGCCGACGTGACCTTCCTGAACGGTGGTGGCCTACAGGCCCAGGGTTTCCGGCTGGACCTGCCGGCCGCCGAGGTGCCCGAGGAACGGGTGGCCGCCCTGTTCGTCAAGCTGCTGAATCTGGTGATGGTCGACCGGATCCGGCTGAGCAACCTGCGGATCTTCGCCGAGCCGCACAAGACGCCGCGGCCGTCGCCGGCCGAGACGCCACAGCCGTCGCCGGCCGAGCCACCGCGGCCGTCGTCGGCCGAGCCGTCGGAGCGAAGCCCTGCCGGGTCGGGGCGGAGCGCACGGCGGCTGGTCGAGCTGAACCACCCGATCACCGCCGGCATGACCACCTATCCCGGCCTGCCGGGCCCCGAGATCACCCCACATCTGACCCGGGCGGAGTCCCGGCGGCGGTACGCCCCGGAGGTGGAGTTCTCGATCGACCGGATCAGCCTGATCGGTAACACCGGCACCTACCTGGACAGCCCGTACCACCGGTTCAGCGGCGGCGCGGACCTGGCGGACCTGGCCCTGACCGCCGTGGCGGACCTGCCGGTGACCGTCGCGCGGCTGGCCGACAGCGGTCGCCGGGGCATCGACCTGCCCGCCCTGGCGGCGCTCGACGTGGCCGGCCGGGCGGTGTTGCTGCACACCGGCTGGGACCGGCACTGGGGGACGGACGGCTACGGCGATCCCGCTCCGTTCCTGACCGAGGCGGGCGCGCGGTACCTGGTCGAGGCCGGGGCCAGCCTGGTCGGCATCGACAGCGTCAACATCGACGACACGGCCGACCCGCACCGACCGGCGCACACGATCCTGCTAGGCGCGGGGATCCCGGTGCTGGAGCACCTCACCGGACTGGCCGAGGTGCCGGTGACCGGTGCCCGGCTGCACGCCGCCCCACCCCGGGTACGCGAGTTCGGCACGTTTCCCGTGCGGGCGTACGTCGTACTCGATTGATCCGCCCGACCGCTCCGGGCCGGCCGGGCTCACCAGCCGGTCCGGAGCGGGTTCGCCGTTCGGGCCGGGTCAGCGGCCGCGCATCTGCCGGAACGCGCCCCGCGGCGGCCGCATGTTCTTCGGGATGGCGCCCTTGGGCATCTGCGGCCGGGCCGACAGCGCCTTGAGGCGCTTGTCCAGCGCGTTCACGTCCTTGCCGGTGAGATTGCGGGGCAGCCGCATGAGCGTGCTGCGCAGCTTGCGGACCGGCAGCTCGTTCTCGCCCGGTCCGATGAGGTAGTCGTACAGCGGGGCCGAGCCGATCACCTTGGCCAGCCGACGCTTCTCCTGGCCGAGCAGGCCGCGGACCCGCTGCGGGTTGCCCTCGGCCAGCAGGATCACGCCGGGCTTGCCGATCACCAGGTGGACCATGTCCATCTGGGTGGTCGCGCTGATGGCCGGGGTGACCCGCCAGTCGCCGCGGATGCTCTCCACGATCTGCGCCGCCGCGCCGGGCTGTCCCTCGGCCGCGTTCATCATCGCCGCGTTGGACCGCAGGTTGAGCACGATCAGCGCGGCGAGCAGCGTGATCAGGATGCCGACCGGCAGCCAGATCCAGCCCCAGATGAGCGCGGCGACCACGGTGACGGCCAGCGGGATGAGTACCGCCGCCGCCAGCAGCGGGATGAACCACCTGTCCTGTTTGGCGGTGAACGAGAAAACCATCCCGATCTGCTTCAGCCGCTGGCCGAACGACGCCTTCTCCTGGGGCTTTGCCATGGCAGGAAGTCTAGTGGTCGCCACTGATCCCTCGGATTCGCGTCCGGCAGGTCACGCCCGCCGGCCGGCACGGCTAAGGACCTTAGCCGGCTCCGGGGTCGTGGCCGGCCCGGGTAAGGAGGGTCGGGGCGTCCCGGATGAGGCCCGTTGCCAATGTGCCGGGGGTGACTGCCCGAGCAGAGTCAGTGTCATCAGGGAACGACAACGGCTCAGGAGGCCAGCGATGTTCGGTCCGACCCACGAGGAAGTCCTGCTCGACATGTACCACATGCGGTCCCGGGAGCTGCGCCGTCAGGCGGACGAGATCCGGCTCGCGCGTGCGGTGCCGCGTACCCGGCACGGTACGGGGAGGTCCTGGTTGCGTCGGGGTACGGCCGACCGGCACCTCGGGTGATCGCCGTACCCCCGGGGTCCGGGTCCGCACACCCGGTCCGGGGCACCTCCGGGGGGCGGCTGTCCGGTCCGGGCGCGGCACGGGGCGCGCCCGGACCGGCCCGATCGGCCACGGGCGCGCCTGCGGCGGCGGTCAGGGGCGCGCCCGGACCGGCCCGGTTCGGGACGTCCACCACCGGGTCGGGCAACCTGTCGGAGCGACGTGGCATCCTCGATGCCGTGACCACCCGGATGAGTAGCCGGACCTTCGTCGGCCGGGCAGCCGACCTCGACGCGCTGCGGGCCGCCCAGCAGCGCGCCCGGGGCGGTACGCCGGGCGCGGTGCTGGTCGGCGGCGAGGCGGGCGTGGGCAAGAGCCGCCTGGTCGAGGAGTTCGGTCGGCTCGTCGCAGACGACGGCGCCCAGATGTTCGTGGGGCAGTGCCTCGAGCTCGGTGAGGAGGGTCTGCCGTTCGCCCCCTTCGCGGCGGCGCTGCGCGAGGTGCTGCGCCGACACGGGCCGGGGGTGCTGGCCGGGCAGGAGGCGGAGTTCACCCGGCTGCTGCCGGAGCTCGGCCGTGGGCTGTCCGCCGGCATGCTGGCCGGGGCCGACCCCCCGCACGGGCACCGGGGTTACCTGTTCGAGGTGGTGGCGGAGCTGTTCGCCCGGCTCGCCGCCGACCAGCCGCTGGTGCTGGTCATCGAGGACCTGCACTGGGCCGACCGGTCCACCCGCGACCTCATCGGGTTCCTGGTCCGGGCCGCCCGGCCCGCCCCGGCGCTGCTGATCTGCACGTACCGCACCGACGAGCTGCACCGGGGTCACCCGTTGCGGCCGTTCCTGGCGGAGCTGGACCGGGTACGCGGCGTGGAGCGCCGCGAGCTCGGCCGGCTCGACCGGGACGGCACCGCCGCGATCCTCACCGATCTGCTCGGGGCTGAACCGCCGGGCCCCGCCGTGGACGCGGTACACGAACGGGCGCAGGGCAACCCCTTCTTCATCGAGGAGTTGACCGTGGCCGGCGACCCGGCCGGTTGCGCGACCCTGCCCGAGACCCTGCGGGACCTGCTGCTGGCCCGGGTCGAGCGGTTGCCCGATCCGGCCCAGCGGGTGCTGCGGATGGCCGCGGCCGGCGGCGGCCGGCTCAGTCACGACCTGCTCGCGACGGTGGCCGACCTGCCGGACGGGGAGCTGGAGGAGGCGTTACGCCCCGCCGTCGCGGCCCAACTCGTCGTCGCGGACCCCGACGGGGGGTACGAGTTCCGGCACGCCCTGGTGCGCGAGGCGGTCCACGACGAGCTGCTGCCCGGCGAGCATGCCCGGTTGCACGCCCGGTACGCCGCGGCGATCGAGGCCGATCCCCAGCTCGTCGCCGCCGGCCGGGCGGCGGCCGAGGTGGCCCATCACTGGCACGCGGCGCACGACCACCCGCGGGCGCTGGTGAGCGCGTTGACCGCCGCGAAGGCGGCGCGGGTCCGATGCGCGTACGCCGAGCAGAGCCGGCTGCTGGAGCGGGTGCTGGAGCTGTGGGAGCAGGTGCCCGACGCCGCTGACCTGCTCGGCACCGATCATCTGGCCCTGGTGGAGATGACCCTGGCCGCGACCTCGGCCGCCGGTGACCACGCCCGAGCCCTGACGCTCAGCCGGGCGGCGCTGGCCGAGGTCGACCCGGTGGCGCAGCCCGTCCGGGCGGCCCGGCTGTTCACCCGGCGCAGCCGGCTGTTGACCGTGCTCGGCAAGAGCGACGGGGTCGACGAGCTGCGCGAGGCGTACCGGCTGGTGGCGGGGACGCCGTCGGACGGCGACCCGCGCCGGGTCCGGCTGCTGGCCGAGATCGGCTCGTACCTGTCCAAACTCGACCCGACCGAGGGTGATCAGATCCTCGGCGAGGCGATGGCCACCGCGCAGGCGCTGGGCGACGTCACCGCGCTGATCCACGCCCACCTGGCCCGGGGTCGGTTGCGGGGCCGGGACGCCGGTGCGGACACCCGGCTGACCGACCTGCGCCGGGCCGAGGAACTGGCCCGGTCGAACGACAACCCGACGGGCCTGGTGCACGCGCTCGTCAACATCTCGGACGCGCTGTTCGAGCAGGGCCGGTACGCCGAGTCGGTAGCCGTGGCGGCCGAGGGTGACGCGGTGGCCAGGCGGGTCGGGATCAGCCGCTCGACCGGTGCGTTCCTGCTCAGCAACCGGGCCGAGGCGCTGCTGGCGCTCGGCGACTGGGACGCGGCGGATGCCGCCTGCGCCGAAGCGGCCCGCCTGGACCCGGCGGCCACGCTCGGGCTGCACTGGCTGGAGCTTCGGGCCCGGTTGCGACTGGCCCGGGGCCAGGAGGGCGCGACCGAACTGACCCGGCGGGCACTCGCCTTCCTCGGCCGCCCGTACCTGCACCCCCAACAGCGCCTGCCGCTACTGGAACTGCGCATGATGGCGGCGTTGGCCGCCGGGGACCTGACCGACGCGGTCGGGAGCGCCGAGGCCGCCCTCGCCGACCCCGCCGTCACCACCTTTCCCCGGTACGCCTGGCCGGTGCTGGCCGCCAGCGCCGAGGTGGCCACCCGACTCGATGCCGACCCAGGTGCGTCCGGGTTCGCCGGTGGCTCGGGCGTGGCCGGGTTCGCCGGTGGCTCGGGTGCGTCCGGGTTCGCCGGTGGCTCTGCTGCGGGTGGTTCGGGCGGGGCCCGGCTCGCCGACCGGATCACCCGGGCGGCAGCCGCGCTCCGGGCCGACTTTCCGGCCGAACGGGCCTACGCCGCCCAGCTGTCGGCGCTGCTCGCGGAGCCCTCGGTCGCCGTCGACGAGTGGCGGGTCGCGGTGGCGGCCTGGCGCCGGACCGGTCAGCCGTACCCGTTGGCCCGGGCCCTGCTCTGGCAGGCCGAGGCGGCGGCCGCCGCCGGCGACCGGGTGACCGTGGCGGCCTCGGTCGAGGAGGCGGCCGAGATCGCCCGGCGGCTCGCGGCGGCGCCGCTGACCGAGCGGATCGGTGTCCTGGCCCGCCGGGTCGGCCTGCGCTCGGCCACGCCGGCGGACGGCGGCGGCACGGACCCGCTGACCGCCCGCGAACACGAGGTGTTGCGACTGGTGGCCGAGGGACTGAGCAACAGCCAGATCGCCCAGCGGCTGTTCATCTCACCGAAAACGGCGAGCGTCCACGTGTCCCGGATCATCGCGAAGCTGGACGTCGCCAACCGGATCGAGGCGGCCGCGGTCGCGCACCGGTTGGGTCTGCTGGCCGTACCGGCGGCGAGCTGATCCGGCGGCGAACTGATCCGGCGGTGGGAAGGGGCGGCGCGCGGGCTCAGCCGGCGGCGGCGGTGGCGCGGGCCTCGACCGCCTGCCGGTAGAGCCGGCCGGCCCGGTACGACGAGCGCACCAGCGGCCCGCTCAGCACCCCCGCGAAACCGATCTCCTCGGCCTCGGCGCTCAGCTCGACGAACTCCTCGGGCTTGACCCACCGCTCCACGGGGTGGTGCCGCGGCGTCGGGCGGAGGTACTGCGTGATGGTGATCAACTCGCAGCCCGCCTCGTGAAGGTCGCGCAGCGCCTGCGACACCTCGTCGCGTTCCTCACCCATCCCGAGGATGAGGTTGGACTTGGTGACCAGGCCGGCGGCGCGGGCCTGCCGGATGACGTCCAGCGACCGTTCGTAGCGGAAGGCCGGCCGGATCCGCTTGAAGATCCGTGGCACGGTCTCCACGTTGTGTGCCAGCACCTCTGGTCGGGAGCCGAACACCTCGGCGAGCTGCTCGGGAACGGCGTTGAAGTCGGGGATCAGCAGCTCGACGCCGCACCCGGCCTGGAGCGCGTGGATCTGCCGGACCGTCTCGGCGTACAGCCAGGCACCACCGTCGGGCAGATCGTCCCGGGCGACGCCGGTGACCGTGGCGTAGCGCAGACCCATCGTGGCCACCGACTCGGCCACCCGGCGCGGCTCGTCGGCGTCGAACTCCGCCGGCTTGCCGGTGTCGATCTGGCAGAAGTCACAGCGGCGGGTGCACTGGTCACCCCCGATGAGGAAGGTGGCCTCCCGGTCCTCCCAACATTCGTAGATGTTGGGGCACCCGGCCTCCTGACAGACCGTGTGCAGGCCCTCACGAGCCACCAGGCCGCGCAGGTGGCTGTATTCCGGGCCCATCCTGGCCTTGACCTTGATCCATGGCGGTTTACGCTCGATCGGGGTCTCGGCGTTGCGCGCCTCGATCCGCAGCAGCCGGCGTCCTTCGGGAGCGATGGTCACGGGTTCGAGACTACGCCCGGACCAGCTGTCGTTGAACCGTGGGCGATCGGGCTCACGTCCTCCAATGCTGTGACACCCCTCACCGTCTACCGATTTTTCGGTGTCATAAGTAAGTGTCGTACGCGGGCCCGGATCGACTATGGTACGGCGCAAGGCGTCGACGGAGCCAAGTAGTGGGTCGATCCCGGAGTACAGAGAGCCACCGGTTGCTGGAAGGTGGTCTCCGGCCGGCCCGCGAAGACCCTCCCGAGCCGCGGGAAGAACGGTGTAAGGAAGGGCCCCTTCTTATCGTTTCCGGTATAGCAAGGGTCCCCGCTTAACCCTCAGTAGAGCCCGCCGCTGCCCCACGTCACGGGGCTGAATGAGGCCGCCGGCCGCACGGTCGCCCCCCGTCGGGGAGACCGGGTAGCCGGTGGTGAAGGTGTGGTGGCACCGCGAGGTTCCCGCTCGCCCACACCTCCCTGGGATCGCGTTGCGCAGTCCACGAGGAGGTAGCCGCCATGCAACGCATCCTGTCCGACCAACTGTCCCGGCACGCCGGTGAGCCCGTCCGGCTGGCCGGCTGGGTACACCGCCGCCGGCTGCTCAAGTCGGTGGCGTTCCTGATCCTGCGGGACGTCGCCGGAACCGCCCAGGTGGTGATCACCGACCCGGCCACCCGGGCCGCCGTCGAGGCGCTGCCCGAGGAGAGCGTCGTCGAGGTCACCGGCACGGCCGTGGCCAACCCGGCGGCTCCCGGCGGGGTCGAGCTGACCGACCCGCTGGTACGCCCGCTCGGCGCACCGGCCGTACCCCCGCCGTTCGACCTGTTCCGGCCCGAGCTGGCGGCGACCCTTCCCACCCAGCTCGACAACGCGCCGGTGGCGCTGCGTCACCCGCGCCGGTCGGCGGCCCTGCGCATCTCGGCGGCCGCGACCGCCGGCTTCCGCGCGACGCTGGACCGGGCCGGCTTCACCGAGATCCACACCCCGAAGATCGTCGGCTCGGCCACCGAGTCCGGGGCGAACGTGTTCGCCCTCGACTACTTCGGCCGGCCCGCGTACCTGGCCCAGTCGCCGCAGTTCTACAAGCAGCTCATGGTGGGGGTGTTCGAGCGCGTGTACGAGGTCGGTCCGGTGTTCCGGGCCGAGCCGCACGACACCGCCCGACACCTGGCCCAGTACACCTCGCTGGACGCGGAACTGGGATTCGTCACCGACCACCGGGACGTGATGGCCGTGCTGCGGAACACCGTGGCGGGGATGCTGGCCGAGGTGGCCGAGCGGGCCGGCCCGGCCTGCGCGACGCTCGGCGTCGAGCTGCCGGACGTACCCGTCGAGATCCCGGCCGTCCACTTCACCGAGGCGCTGAAGATCGCGGGCGCACCGGCGGAGGAACCGGACCTGGCGCCCGCGCACGAGCGGGCGGTGGCCGACTGGGCCCGCCGGGAACACGGCTCGGACTTCGTCTTCGTCACCGGGTACCCGATGGCGAAGCGGCCCTTCTACACCCATCCCGACCCGGCCCGACCGACCTGGTCGAACAGCTTCGACCTGCTGTTCCGGGGACTGGAGCTGGTGACCGGCGGGCAGCGGCTGCACCGGCACGCGGACTACCTCGCCGCGCTAGCCGCCCGGAACGAGCCGGCGGAGCCGTACGCGGAGTACCTGGCCGCGTTCGCCCACGGCATGCCGCCGCACGGCGGCTTCGCGATCGGGCTGGAACGGTTCGTGGCCCGGCTGACCGGCGCCGCCAACGTACGGGAGGTGACCGCCTTCCCGCGCGACCTGCACCGCCTCACGCCCTGAGAGGAAAGGAAGGGCCCCCTGTTATCGCTTTTTGTATAACAGGGGGCCCTTCCTAACAGGTGGGGCCCAGCGATCCTCGCGAACGGCCGAAGCCGTGCCGCCGTGCCGCGGCGCGAGCGGTCAGTTGTACGGGTTGTCGGCGTACGCACCGCCGCCGACGGAGCGGGCGCTGGAACCGTCGAAGTAGATGCCCTCGACGCCGACCCCGACGCCGCTCACGGTCGTGCCGTACGAGAACGTGCCGGCGATGACCCCGGAGGTGCCCCATCCGCCGCAGATCTGTGGCCGGCGCGTGCTGTCCTCGGCGTTGTAGACCCCGCTGACCGAGCCGTTGACGTTGAAACGCACGTTCGGGCTGGTGTAGCTGGACTGCCGGCAGACGACCAACGACAGGTAGTACTGCGTGTTGTTCGTGTCGAACTGGATCGTGCCGTACACCCGGCCCACCTGGACCAGGTACCCGTAGTTCGAGTAGGTGGTCAGCTGAACGTCGATGGTCTGCGCGGGGCCGAGTGAGGCGTGCGCCGGCGACGGCGCGATCACGAGCGCGGCCAGCGCCATCGCGAGCACGCCGATCACCCGGCGGCGGAGGGTACGGGCGAAGGTTGTCACGAAAGTTCCTCCTTCAAGGAGAAGTCCAAGATGGATCTCAGCTTGGCGACACGCACTGGACCTGCCCTGGTTTTCGACTGGATCGCCCGGCGGCCACGAACGATCGGCCCGGGCCCGCGACGAGCCGGGTCGGGTCGGGTCGGCAAGGGGCCGCCAAGGGCGGCATCGGGTCGGCAAGGGCCGACAAGGGCGGCATCGGGTCGGCAAGGGCTCGCGACGGGCCGGGTCGGGGGGCAACGGGTCGGGTCGGGCCGTGCCCGGTCAGTCCTGAGCCGCCGGCCCGCTCGGCGGGCCCGCCAGGGCGGCGCGGACCCGCTCCGCGGCGGGCGGATCGAGTTCGGTGAGGATGACCAGCGCCGAGTGCCACGCCGCCCGCGCCCCGGCGGTGTCGCCCTGCGCCTGCCGGGCCTCGGCGAGATGGACCAGCACGATGCCCTCGAGATGCCTGTCGTTCCGCTCGCGGTAGAGATCGATGGCGCGCCGGAAACACGCCATCGCGCGGACATGATCGCCGAGCTTGTGATGGGCGTAGCCGAGGCTGTCCCAGATCGGCGCCGCGCCCGGACCGCCGCCGATCGCGGCCACGTCGGCCAGCGCCGCCCGGCAGTGCGCCAGCGCCTGGACGTGGTCGCCGAGCAGCGTGTGGTACCAGCCGACCGCGTTGCGTCCGCGGACCTGCCCGGCCCGATCACCCTCGGCGATGAAAAGGGCGAGGGCGGTACGGGCCCGGTCGAGCGCCATCGTGTGATCGCCCTGGCGCTCCCACACGAGTGCCAGGTTCAGGTTCGTCTCCGCCTGACCGGGGCGGTCCCCCGTGCGGTGGCACAACTCGAGCGCGCGGCGTAGCTGGGCACGGGCGTCGTCCAGCCGGTTCAGCCGGGTGTACGCCCGGGCGAGCATGCGGTACGCGGCGGCCTGTGCGAGGGGGCCGCCGGTCCGCCCGGTCGCCGCGATGGCGAGGTGCGAGACGTCGACCAGGTCGTCCCAGTACCCCTGCCGGTCGAGATGCGTCCACAGGGTCCAGGCGAGCTGCCAGCTCTCGGTGTCGCGTCCGGACCTCGCGGCGTCGCGGACGATGGCGAGCAGGACGGCGTGTTCGGCGGCGAACCACGCCATGGCGTGCGCGCTGTCGGTGATCGGTTCGGGAGTCACGCCCGGCGGCGGGTCGTCCAGCGCGATCGGATCGCGGTTCCGATTCATCACGCGGTCGGCCGCGTACCCGGTGTGCAGGCAGTGCGCGAGCAGCCGGCGGCTCGCGGCGCGGGCGTCGGTCGCCGGATCGGTACGCCCGGCCAGGTCGGCGGCGTACACCCGGACCAGGTCGTGCAGCGCGTAACGCCGGGGTACGGGCGTCAGCACGAGGCTGGCCGACGCGAGTTCCGTCAGCGCCGTACGCGCGTCCTGGGGGGCGCATCCCGCGAGGCTGGCCGCCGCCGCGACGGAGATGTCGGGGCCGGGATGCGTGCCGAGCAGCCGGAACAGCCGGGCCGGCAGGTCGCCGAGGGCGCGGTAGGACCAGGAGAACACCTCACGCAGGTCGGTGGCCGCGTCACCGGCGGACAGCGCGTCCAGCGGACTCCCGGTCGGACGCAGTTCCTCGGCGTACCCCTGGAGGGGTTGGCCGGCGTCGATGGCGGCCCGGGCGGCGACCACCGCCAGCGCAAGGGGCAACCCGGCGCACCGCTCGACGATCTCCGACACCGCGCCGGGTTCGCGGGCGGCGCGGGTGGCGCCGATCCGGCGTACCAGAAGGTCTGTGGCCTCCGCCGTGGTGAGCGGGCTGAGTGGGACCGGCCGCGCCCCCTCCCCGACGACCAGGCCGGCCAACTGGTTACGGCTGGTGACCACGGCCAGGCAGGCGGCGCGGCCCGGCAGCAACGGTCGGACCTGTGCCACGTCGGCGGCGTTGTCCAGCAGGACGAGGATCCGCCGGCCGGCCAACCAGCTCCGGTAGAGGGCGGCCCGCGCGTCCAGGTCGGTCGGGATCTGGGCGGCCGGGACGCCGAGCGCCTCCAGGAAGATCCGCAGGGCCTCCGCCGGTTCCACGGCGGCGCCCGTCGGGTGGAACCCACGAAGGTTCAGGTACAACTGGCCGTCCGGGAACCGGCTGGCCGCCCGGTACGCCCAGTGCACCGCCAGGCTGGTCTTGCCCACCCCGGCGGGCCCGGACAGGACGACCGCCCCGGGGGCGTCGGTGCCGGGCCCCGACCGGTCGTCCAGCGCGTCGAGGACCGTGTCCAGCAGGGCCAACTCTGCCGTCCGGCCCGCGAACACCGGCAGGTCGACGATCAGCTGCGCCGGTGGTACGCGCTCGGACGCGGGCGGCGCGGCAGCCGGCCCGCCGTGGGTGGCCACCTCTCCGGCGACGGGCGGGGCGTCGCGCAACAGGTCCGTATGGGCGCTCGTCAGCTCCGGCCCGGGGTCGACGCCGAGATCGTCGACGAGCCGGCGGCGCACGGCGTGGTAGATCGCGAACGCCTCGTTGCGGCGCCCAAGCGCGCGGTACGCGAGGATCAACCGCGCCTGTACGGCCTCGTCAAGCGGGTGGACCGCCGCTTCCTCCTCCAACCCGCCGATGATCTCGGCCGCCCGCCCCGCGTTGATCATCAGATCCGCGTACCAGCCGAGTGCGGAGCGCCGCTCCTCGGCCAGCGCGACCAGCTTGGGATGCCCGGCGAGAGCCGGCACGTCGGCCAGCACCGGGCCCTGCCACCGGGACAACGCCCGCTCCAGCCGCGTGGCCGCGCCGCTGAGGTCGCCCTCCCGACGCAGCTTCGCGGCGGCCGTCACGTCGCCGCGGAACTCCAGCACGTCCACCCCGCACAGGGGTACGTGCAGGGCGTAGCCCTCGCCGACGCGGCGCAGAACGGTCGCGGTCGTGCCGGCGGTCCGCTCCGGTTCGAGCAGCCGACGCAGGTGTTTCACGTGGGTGTGCAGGATGTTGACCGCGCTCGGCGGGGGCTGCCGCCCGTGCCACACGCCCGCCACGAGATCGGCCCGCGGCACCGGCTGGCCACCGGCCAGCGCGAGCAGGCCGAGCACCGCGCGCCGGGCCGCCGGGCCGGGATCGACCGGGTGGTCGTCCCGCCACGCGCGTACCTCGCCGAGGACCTGCACCCGCAACAACCGAGCCACCGCCGCCGTGAGTGGCGCGGGCGCCGCCACCTCGGCGGGCCCGTCGCTTCAGGCTAATTCTTCGCTGTGCTGGACGGGAACGGCACCGTCACAACGGGTCACACCTCGGGACCAACGGCCCGCCGGGGCGCCGCCTGGGCCGACGCGGGCCGGCCAGCGGCTTCGACCCCCGCCCTAGCCCAGCAGCGTGGGCAGGTGCCGCTCCACCACCGGAAGCGCCTCGGCCACGGTGACCGGTCGGCCCAGCTCGGCGCTCAGCGACGTCACGCCGGCGTCGCGGATGCCACACGGCACGATCCGGTCGTACCAGCTCAGATCGCAGTCGCAGTTGAGCGCGAAGCCGTGCTGGGTGACCAGGCGGGCCACCCGCAGGCCGATCGCGGCGATCTTGCGGTCCGGCCCGCGGTCGTCCGCCGGCACCCACACCCCGCTCCGGTTGTCGCCCTGCACCCGGGTGGTCGCCACCCCGAACTCGGCGCAGACGTCGATGAGCATCTGCTCGACCCGCCGGACGAAGGCCACCACGTCGACCCGGAACCCGGCGTCGACCTGGGGCAGCTTGACGATCGGGTAACCCACCAGCTGACCCGGACCGTGCCAGGTGATCTTGCCGCCCCGGTCGACGTCGATGACCGGGGTGCCGTCCGTCGGCCGGTCCCAGGGCTCAGTGCGCTTGCCGGCGGTGTAGACGCTCGGGTGCTCCAGCAGCAGCACCGTGTCCGGCGTCTCGCCCGCGACGACCGCCGCGTGCACACGGCGCTGCTCGTCCCAGGCGGCGGTGTAATCGACCACGCCCATGCGCACCGGGAAGAGCCCGGAAATCGTGCCGGTCACCAGCTCAGGGTAGTCCCACCGGTGACCTCACCGCCGGTGACACCCATCACCGCCGCGTGATGCTCAGGTCCGGGGGACCCGCCACAGCCAGACGTCGTCCACCCGTTGCGGTGGGCCGAACAACTCGGTCGCGGCCCGCAGCAGCGCGTCGTGCCGGACCGGCCACTTGGCCCCGTGGATCTCGTCGGCCAGCACCACCACGTCCACCCGCCAGTACCGCAGGTCCTCCCGGGCCGCCGCCTGCTCGGCCGGGCCGATCGGGGGCACCTCACCGGTCTCGGCGACCTCGTTGAGCAGCGCGTCCGTGGGCCGGGGGACCGGGCCGATCCGACCCCGCCCGGCCGGGCCACCGGGACCGAGGAAGAAGCCGGACGGGATGGCGAACTCGCCCTGCCGGTGGGTCAGCGCGTACGCCTGCCAGCGCTGCCCGTCCGGAGTCACGTCCAGGGTGAACGGCAGCGGCGCCAGCACCCCGCCGGTCGGGACGTACCGCTGCCAGGTCCCGGCCGTGATGAACCGCGGCACGGGCTCCCGGTCGATGGTCAGCAGGGGGATCGGGAGGAGCGGCACCAGGGCCAGCGCGAAGCCGGCGACCCAGCTCACCCGCCGTCGGCGGCCGGCGGGTGGATCGAGCGCCAGGCTGTCCACGGTGTACGCGAGGAGCAGCGCGACGATCGGCGTCACCACCAGGGCCAGCCGGGAGGGCAGCGCCGCGTTCATCACCGGCAGGTGCCCGAGCAGCGCGAACGGCAGCGGGACGGCCGTGTGCGTACCAAGGATCTTGGCCTTCGGACCCCAGGAGAGCACGACGAAGACGCCCGCGGTGACCAGCAGCGCCCACAGGGTGGCCCGGGGGGGGGGTCCGGCCCGCCGCCAGAGCAGGATCGCGCAGGCCACGGCGAGAACCAGCAGAGGTACGCCGAAGAACGAGTTCTCCTCGGTCGGGTTGGGCGCCAGCGAGGTGCCCAGGCCGGCCAGCCCGGCCAGCGAGCGCTGCGGGAAGGCGACGTACGCCGCGATGTCCTCGGCATGGATGATCGGGTTGAAACCGGTCCCGTGGAACCGCTGCGGTCCGAGGAAGTGCAGCCACAGTGGGTACGCCAGCAGGACCAGCGTGACGGCGCCGGCCACCGCGAGACCACGTACGAAACTGGGCAGCGCGGCCCGGGCGGCGGCCCGGTTGGTGGGGTGTCCCGCCCAGGCGGCCAGGAACACCGCGCAGGCCAGCGCGATGAAGAACAGTCCCTCGGCGGCGATCGAGAACGCCACGGCCACGGCCACCCCGAGCGCGATGCCGCGCCGCCGCCGCCACCGGCCCGGTCCGGCCAGCCGCAGCACCTGCCAGATGATCAGCGGGGCCAGCCAGCCGGCGGTCCAGTTCAGGTGGGCGTTCGCGTGCGACACCATGCCGGGGGAGAAGCCGATGAACAGCCCGCCGAGCAGCGCGGCCGGGGCGGTCCGGACGAGGTGCCGGGACAGCAGCCAGTACCAGGCCAGCGCGGTGGCCGCGAGGTTCGCGGTGAGGATGACCAGGAAGGTCAGCGGCACCCCGAGCAGGTACGTGAGCGGCGCGAACAGCACCGCGTACACGGTGATCGAGGTGTTGACCGCCAGGTTGGCGCCGTCCGGCACGTTGATCAGGTGGGTGAACAGCGGGTTCTCGCCGTGGCTCACGGTGTGCGCCCCGAACGCCAGCAACCACTCGAACAGCGACTGGTCGCTGGAGTTCACCGCGACGGCCCGCCGGTTGGGATCGGTCCACAAGCCGCTGGTCACCCAGAACGCCAACGCCAGGCTGGCCGCCACGGCCAACAGGTCGACGCGGCGGCGCGGCGGCCCGGCGCCGACCGGCGGGCCGACCGGGTCGGCCGGGTCGGCCGGGTCGGGCGACGGCCCGGTGAGCAGTGGCGGGGATAGCGGCACGCCGCAGATTACCAACCCGACCCGGCCGACCACCTAAGCGGCGGCGGCAGACCAGCCACCTCAAGCCGCCACCGGTGAGGCAGACCGACCACCTAAGCGGCGGCAGACCAGCCACCTCAAGCCGGCGCCGGTGAGGCAGACCGACCACCTCAAGCCGGCACCGGGGAGGGAGAGCGGTGAGATCTTGGAATGCCGCTACCCCGCGCGGGGTAGCAGGGTTCCAAGATCTGCGCGTGCGCGTGCGCGTGCGCGTGCGCGTGCGCGTGCGCGGGCGGTGGGCGGTGGGCGGTGGGCGGTGGGGGGTCAGGTGGGGGTGGGCTGGGTGTGTAGGGCGGCGGGTAGGGCGGAACGTAGATCCGGGTGGGCGTAGCGGAATCCGGACCGGTCCAGGACCCCGGGCAGCACCCGCTGGCTGCGCAGGGCCTCTCCGGCGAACTCGCCGAGCAGCGCCCGCAGCCCGAGGCCGGGCACCATCAGCAGGGCCGGCCGGTGCAGCGCGGCGGCCAGTTCCCGGGTGAACTCGGCGTTCGTCACCGGCGCGGGGCCGACCACGTTCACCGGGCCGGCCAGGTCCGCACGGTCCAGCAGGAACGCCACGGCGGACAACCAGTCCGGCAGCGAGATCCACGGCATCCACTGCCGCCCGCCGCCCAGTCGCCCGCCGACGCCCAGCCGGAACGGCAGCAGTTGCGGTTTCAACAGACCGCCCGAGGCGTCCAGCGGGAGACCGGTACGCAGCCGGATCACCCGTACCCCGGCATCCTCGGCCGGCCGGGTCGCGGCCTCCCACACCCGGCAGACGTCGGCCAGGAACCCGTCGCCCGGCGGGTGTTCCTCGGTCACGGGGGCGTCGCCGGTGTCGCCGTACCAGCCGACGGCAGAGGAGTTGAGCAGGGCCCGCGGCCGGTCCGCCGGGGGCAGCCCGGCGATCGTCGTGGCGATCGTGGTGGTGCTGTCGACCCGGCTGGACCGGATCACGTTCTTGTACCCGTCGGTCCACCGCTTGTCGCCCACGCCCGCCCCGGCCAGGTTGATCACCGCGTCGGCGCCGGCCAGCGTGGCCGGGTCCAGGTATCCGGCCGACGGGTCCCACCGGGCCTCGTCGGCGTGGTGCGGCGGCCGACGTACCAGCCGGGTGAGCCGGTGCCCGTCCGCGCCGAGCCGGTCGGCCAGGGAACGTCCCAGGAACCCGGACGCGCCGGCGAGAATGATGCGCATGTCCCCATCTTCGCCGATGGTCCGGGATCCGGCCGGGCAGCCGGCCAATCGGTCGGGCTGACCGCAACTCCGCCGTACGTTAAAAAGGGCCCCTTGCTATACAAGAAGCGATAACAGGGGGCCCTTCCTTTCACGCGCGCAACTCGGCGAGCAGTCGCTCGACCTCGGCGTAGGCGTCACCGGGCAGCGGGCCGACCGCGAGGGTGCCGCCGTTCTCCGTCGCCTGCGCCACCGTGCGGCAACCCGGGATCGGCACGGTGCGCGGGCTGCGGGCCAGCAGCCAGCCGAGCGCGCCCTGGGCGAGGGTACGGCCGTCGGCCGTGAGCGCGGCGCGGACCCGTTCCACCCGATCCGCCCATTCCGGCGTGGCCGCCCCGTCGGTGAACCAGCGCAGCCAGTCCGGCGCGGTGCCCCGGACGTCGTCCGTGGCCGGTCGGCTCCCGCCCCGGCCGTACTTTCCGGTGAGCAGGCCCATGGCCAGCGGGCCGCGATTCAGGCTGGCCAGGTCCAACTCCTCGCAGACCGCGAGCATCGGGGCGTTGTCCGCCAGCACCGACTGGTCGTGCTGGATCGCCGCGCAGTGCTTACCGGCGGTGGCGAAGGCACGCGCCGACTCGACCGAGTCGGTGCTCCAGCCGTACGCCCGGATCTTGCCCTGGGCGACCAGATCCTCCAGCGTGCCGACCAGATCGACCGCCTGGGGCGCCGGCAGTTCGTTGATGTGCAGCTGGTAGAGGTCGACATGGTCGGTGTCCAGCCGGCGCAGCGACTCGTCGAGGCTGGCGACCGCGTACGCCGGGCTGCCGTCGTTGCCGGTCCACTCCCGGGTCGCCTCGTCGGAGCGGTTGCCGAACTTGGTGGCGATGACAGCCTGGTCGCGGCGGCCGGCGAGCGCCCGGCCGAGGACCCGTTCGCCGTGCCCGGCGCCGTAGTTGCTGGCCGTGTCGAACAGGGTTATGCCGACGTCGAGCGCGCGGTGGATGGTGCGGATCGACTCGGCGTCGTCGACCTCGCCCCAGCCGAACGGTTGACCGCCCGACCACAGCGGACCACCGATGGCCCAGCAACCCATGCCGATCGCGCTCACCTCGATGCCGCTGCGTCCCAGTCTCCGTGTCGTCGTCATCAGCCCACTGTTCAACCTGGAGCGCGCTCCAGGTCAAGTACGATGGGACCATGAGCGGATACTCGCCGTCCGAGGCCGCCCGCCGGAGTGGTTTCAGCCTCGACACCCTGCGCTATTACGAGAAGATCGGGCTGCTCAGCGGCGTCGGCCGGACCACCGGCGGTCGTCGGATCTTCACCGATGACGACCTGGGTTGGCTCGACCTGTTTCGATGCCTGCGGGACACGGGCATGCCGATCGCGCAGATGTGCCGGTACGCGGCACTGGCCCGGGAGGGCGACCACACCGCGGCCGAGCGCCGGAAGCTGCTGGAGGAGCACGCCGACACGGTCGCCGGCCAGATGCGGCTGCTCCAGCGGCAGTACGACCACCTGCGCCAGAAGATCCGCTACTACGAGGAGATCGCGGGCTGATCCCCGGCCTTGTCGCCCGGGACGGCGACATCGGTCTGCCGTGCGGGACCTGGAGCGGGCACGGGCGGGCCGGGATGTCCGTGGTGGCCACGGCTCCGGCAGTCGTCCAGCGGCGGTGCTCAGGGGCACTCTTCGTACGTGGTGACGTGGTACGAGGTCTGCAGGCCCCAACCGTAGGTGCCCTGCTCGCCGGGGCAGTCGTTCCAGGTGCGGCTGCCCACCAACTGGGTGTAGGTCGCGTCGCTGTAGTAGTCGACGAACGAGATGTAGTGCGTGAGCGTGGGTTTCGCCTGAGCGGGTGTGACCGCTGCGGTCAGCACGAGACCGGTCGCCATGCTCAGCACGGCAGCGGCCCGGCGCCACCCGGTCGACAGCCGGTGTTCCATGTGACCTCCCGGAGCGAGCGAAGATTACCGATTGTCGATGCCTGGTGTGCTCTTCGTCAATGGCCGGCCGGGTCGGCGGCGGCGGGCCAGCGGCAGCCGGCAGCCGGCTGTCGGCTTCAGGTAGGTGGGCCGGGCGCCGGTCATCGCGCGGGGGAGTCGCGCAGCCAGGCGTCCTCGGCGGCGTAGTCGAACCAGCGGCCGGGGAGCCCCTCGTCGACCCCGGGCGGGGACCAGCCAGGATCGCGGGTCGCCGAGCGGAGCAGCCAGTCGACCTCGTCGGCGACCGTCGTGGCGAAGTCGCCGACCGGGCGGTAGCCCAGCGCCCGTGCCGCGCTCGTGTCCAGGGCGACCGGCGGCACCCGGTGCCACGGGTGCCGGCCGAGTGCCGGCGGCGCCTCGTCGTCGAGCAGGACCTCCCGCCAGGCGTACCCGGTGCGGGCCCCGACCGCCCGGGAGATCGCCAGGCCGTCCGGGGCGTCGGGGTCGGCGGCGTTGAGGACCCGCCGTCCCGGCTGTTCGGCGGCCACCTGGACCAGGGCCGCGATGTTGACGGCCGCCGACGGATGGTCCGCGCCGGTGCCGCGGGCGGCCAGCGGCAGCGCCGGTCGGCGGTCCACCGCCCGCTTGACGAAGTACCAGGTCCGCGCCGGTGCAGCGCCCTCGCCATGCACCTTGGACGGGCGGAGCACGGTCACCGGCAGGCCGCTGTCCAGCAGGACCCGCTCGGCGGCCACCTTGTTCGGGCCGTACCCCTCGGGCGAGTCGTACGGCATGTCGCCCGGTGCCATCGTGGGCTGTTGCTCGGTCACCGGGGCGGTGAACCGGGGTGGGGACGTGGAGTTGCTGTGGTTTCCGGCGTCGTCGACGTACACGGCCTTGCTGGAGATCATCACCGTGGAGCCGGCGTTGCGGGCCGGCGGCACCAGCAGCCGAGCCTGGGCGGCGGTGAAGCAGACACAGTCCAGGAGCAGGTCACAGCCATCGCCCACGACTGTCGCCAGGCCAGCGGCGTCGTCCCGGTCCACCGGGTGGAACGGGACCCCGGCGCCGGCGAGGTCGGCCGGCATCCGGGTGCGGTCCCGGCCGGTGACGGTGACCTGCCATCCGGCCGCGACCAACCGACGGGCCACGGCCCGGCCGATCAGCCCGGTCCCACCGATGATCACCGCCGAAACCACGCCCGGGACACTATCAAAACCGGTAGCCATGTTCAGCTCTTGGATTTCCGCTGCCCCCAGAAGGGCAGCAGAAATCCAAGATCCGAACAGGCAGGCCAGCCGAGCCGCGCGGGCGGGTCCTAGCGGACGGGTCGGGTCGGGTGCGACGAATGGGGGCGCCCCGACCGAGACTGGTCGGGGCGCCCCCGTTCGTGCTGGTGCGGATGGCTCAGGCCAGGCCCAGCTCCGCCTCGAAGTTGCCGGCCTCCAGGCGTTCCTTCACGGCCACCAGGAATCGGGCGGCGTCCGCGCCGTCGATCAGCCGGTGATCGTACGAGAGGGCCAGATAGACCATCGAGCGGACCGCGACGACCTCACCCAGATCGGGATCGTTGACCACGACCGGGCGCTTGACGACGGCACCCGTGCCGAGCATCGCCGACTGCGGCGACGGCACGATCGGGGTGTCGAACAGCGCGCCCCGGCTGCCCGTGTTGGTCAGCGTGAAGGTCGCCCCGGCGATCTCGTCCGGGCTGATCTTGTTGGTCCGGGTCCGCTCGGCCAGGTCGGCGATCCGCTTGGCGACGCCGCCGAGGTTGAGGTCACCGGCGTCGTGGATGACCGGCACCATCAGGCCGCGCTCGGTGTCCACGGCGATGCCCAGGTGCTCCGAGCCCGGGTAGGTGATCGTGCCGGCGTCGAGGTCCATGCTGGCGTTGACCACCGGGTACGTCTGGAGCGCCTCCACCGCCGCCACCGCGAAGAACGGCAGGAACGACAGCTTCACCCCGTGCCGCTGCTGGAAGGCGTCCTTGGCCTGCGTCCGCAGCCGGGCGATCTTGGTGACGTCCACCTCGATCACCGTGGTCAGCTGCGCCATCTCGTGCAGCGACTGCTGCATCCGCTTGGCGATGGTGGCCCGGATCCGCGGCAGCTTCTCCGTGCTGCCGCGCTTCGGGCTCGGCTGCGGCTTCGCGGCCGGCTTGGCGGGCGCGGTACCGGCCGGGGTGGCCGTCGCCGGGGCGGCAGCCGGCGCCGCCGCGGCGGCCTTGGCCTGCTCCGCCGCCGCCAGCACGTCCTGCTTGCGGATCCGGCCACCGACCCCGGTGCCGTTGAGCTTGGAAAGGTCCACCCCGTGCTCGCCCGCGAGCTTGCGGACCAGCGGGGTGACGTATCCGGCTGCCTCCGCGCCGTTCGGGGCGGGCGTCGGACGCTCGGCGCCCGCGCTCGGTGCCGCGGGCTGGGCCGCCTGCTCGGTCCGGGCCGGCTGCGCGGCGGTTTCGGTCTGCGGGGCCGGCTCCGAGTACGACACCCCCGGCGTCGGCTCGCTGACCTGCTCGGTACGGGCCGCCGGCCGTGCCGACTCCTGCTTCGGAGCCTCCTTCGGAGCCTCCTGCTTCGGAGCCTCCTGCTTCGGCGCGACGGACGGCGGCTCGGTGCCCCGCTCCGGGGTCGGCTGCTCGGTCGACGGGGCGGCGGCCGGCGCGGTGCCGGCCGCCCCGATCACGGCCAGCTCGGTGCCGACCGCGACCGTCTCGTCCTCGTTCACCTTGATCTCGACCAGCACACCCGCGGCGGGGGCCGGGATCTCCGTGTCGACCTTGTCGGTGGAGACCTCCAGCAGCGGCTCGTCGGCCTCTACCGTGTCGCCCACCTGCTTGAGCCACCGGGTGACGGTGCCCTCGGTGACGCTCTCGCCGAGCGCCGGCAGGGTCACGGAGGTCTGCTCGCCGCCCGCGTCGCCACCGCTCGGCCCGGCCGGGGCCGACTGCTGACCACCCTGCGGTGCCGACTCCCGCACCTGCGGGGTCGCCTCGGCCCGCGGCTCCGGCTCGGTCTCCTCGGCGGCGGGCTGCTGCGCCGGCTCCTCGGCGGCCGGCTGTTCCGCCGTGCCGCCGGAGTCGCCAGCGGACTCGCCCTCACCGGCGATGACGGCCAGCTCGCTGCCCACCTCGGCGGTCTCGTCCTCGCTCACCACGATCCGGCTGAGCACCCCGGCTGCCGGGGAGGGGATCTCCGTGTCGACCTTGTCGGTCGAGACCTCGAGCAGCGGCTCGTCGACCTCGACCCGGTCGCCCTCCTGCTTGAGCCAGCGCGTGACGGTGCCCTCCGTCACGCTCTCACCCAGCCGGGGCATGGTGACCGATACCGGCATCTCTCCAGACTCCTTCGTCGCGTGGTGCGATCCTGGCCCGCGTACCGGCGGGCGGCGCGGAAAAATCTCAGGCGTGCGCGTGCAGCGGCTTGCCGGCCAGCGCGAGGTGTGCCTCGCCGAGCGCCTCGCCCTGGGTGGGGTGGGCGTGTACGAGCTGTGCGACCTCGGCCGGGTACGCCTCCCAGTTGAAGATCAGCTGAGCCTCGCCGACCAGTTCGCCGACCCGGGCTCCGACCATGTGGATGCCGACCACCGGGCCGTCCTGCACCCGTACCAGCTTGACGAAGCCGTTGGTCTTGAGGATCTGGCTCTTGCCGTTGCCGCCGAGGTTGTAGTTGTACGTGGTGACCTTGTCGGCGCCGTACTGCTCCTTGGCCTTGGCCTCGGTGAGCCCGACGGAGGCCAGCTCGGGGTCGGAGTACGTCACCCGGGGGATGCCGTTCTCGTCGATCACCGCCGGGTTCAGGCCGGCGATCTCCTCGGCCACGAAGATGCCCTGCTGGAAGCCGCGGTGCGCGAGCTGCAGGCCCGGGACGATGTCGCCGACCGCGTACACGTTCTCGACGTTGGTCCGCAGCCGCTCGTCGGTCAGCACGAACCCGCGGTCCATCCGGACGCCCTGCTCCTCGTAGCCGAGGTTGGCGGTGGTCGGGCCACGACCGACGGCGACCAGCATCAGCTCGGCCTCGACGGTCTCGCCGCCCTCGACCGTCACCTTGACACCCGCGTCGGAGTGCTCGACCTTCTCGAACCGCTTGCCGGTCTTGAAGACGATCCCGCGCTTGCGGAACGCCCGCTCCAGCGCCTTCGACGACTCCTCGTCCTCGGCCGCGACCAGCCGGGGAAGCGCCTCGATGATGGTCACGTCGACGCCGAAGGAGCGCCAGACGCTCGCGAACTCGACGCCGATCACCCCGCCGCCCAGCACGATCACCGAGGAGGGCACCCGGTCCAGCTTGAGCGCCTGCTCGCTGGTGATCACCCGCTGACCGTCGATCTCCAGACCGGGCAGGCTCCGCGAGTACGACCCGGTGGCCAGGATGATGTTGCGACCGGTGTAGCGCTTGCCGTCGACCTCGACCGCGTTCTTGGCGACCAGCCGGCCCTCGCCGGCCACGAAGGTCACCTTGGCGGCCTTGACCAGCCCCTGGAGGCCCTTGTAGAGGCGGGCCACGACGCCATCCTTGTAGGAGTTCACGCCGGCCATGTCGATGCCGACCAACTCGGCCTTGACGCCGAACTGCTCCGACTCGCGGGTCTGGTCGGCCACCTCGGCCGCGTGCAGCAGAGCCTTGGTCGGGATGCAGCCGCGGTGCAGGCAGGTGCCACCCAGCTCGGCCTTCTCGATCAACGCGACCGACAGGTCCAGTTGCGCGGCCCGCAGTGCCGCCGCGTAGCCGCCGCTGCCGCCTCCGAGGATGACGACGTCGAAGGTTGCCTCGTTGGGCTCGGTCACAGTTTCTCTCCCAGGTCGCGTCACTGCTACGAGGGTCGTGCCAGGTAAATGGACACAGTCGCCTCGGTCATCTTGTCACTTGTCATCGCGCTGCGCTGAGCGAGGTGCCCAAGGACACGTTCGCGGCACGTACGCTTGCCGCAATCGCCGGGCATCCTGGCGCGGCCGGTCGGGGGGAGACTATCGGTGGCCTGGTTTCGGCGGCGCCGGCGGGCGCTGAGCGTGGCGGGGGACCCACCGGCCCGGAAGGCCGATCTTGACCACCTTGAGCAGTTCGTCCGTACCCGACGCGGCGTCGAGGCGCTCATCGAGCCCCGTACCACGGTCACCGAAACCACCATCATCCTGAT
The DNA here is from genome assembly GCF_055793945.1 of Plantactinospora sp. A48. NCBI lineage: Bacteria > Bacillati > Actinomycetota > Actinomycetes > Micromonosporales > Micromonosporaceae > Plantactinospora > Plantactinospora sp. A48. The sequence continues at coordinate 130,937 of NZ_JBTIXF010000005.1, forward strand.
CGCCGCCGACGGCGAGTGGACCCGCCGCCGGATAGACGGCCCGGAGGGGGCCCGGCGGTTCGCGCACCGGCTGGCCATCCCGGTGTACGACGTCCGGCTGGTCGGCTATCCCCAGCGGATGCGCGACTACAACGCCCGCCGCAAGCTCCGCCCGCCGGGCTGAGCCGGACGGCACGCGGTTAACAAGGGCCCCCGCCTATACGAAAAGCGATAAGAAGGGGCCCTTCCTTACCCGCTCAGCCGTGCGCGGCGATGTCGTCGACCAGCTCCAGCAGGGTACGCAGCGGCACGCCGGTGCCGCCCCGGGTCAGGTAGCCGGTCGCCTCGCCGCTGTGGTAGCCGGGGCCGGCGATGTCGATGTGCGCCCAGGACACGCCCTCGGCCACGAACTCCCGCAGGAACGCCCCACCCTGGAGCATGTGTCCGGCCCGGTCCATCCCCGCGTTGGTCTGGGAGATGTCCGCGACGTCGGAGTCCATTCCCCGGCGTACGTCGTCGGGCAGCGGCATCGGCCAGGCCGGCTCGCCGGCCGCGTCGCCGGCCACCCTGACCCGCTCGCACAGCTCGGCGGTGCCCATCACCCCGGCGACCCGCTTGCCCAGCGCCACCACCTGGCCACCGGTCAGGGTCGAGGTCTCCAGCAGGTAGTCGCAGCCGTCCTCGCAGGCCCGCACCATGGCGTCGGCCAGCACCATCCGGCCCTCGGCGTCGGTGTTGAGCACCTCGACCCGCTTGCCGCCGTACATCGTGATGACGTCACCGGGACGGTAGGAGCCGCCCGAGGGCATGTTCTCGGCCATCGACAGGTAGGCGTCGACCGCGACGGCCGGCCTGAGTTCGGCGATGGCCAGCATCGCCGCGCCGACCGCGGCGGCGCCCGCCATGTCGGACTTCATCTCCCACATGCCCTGCGCCGGCTTGATCGACAAGCCGCCGGAGTCGAAGGTGATGCCCTTGCCCACCAGGGCGACCCGCTTGCCGTTGCCGCCGTCCTGCGGCCGGTACGACAGCTTGACCAGCCGTGGCGGCGCGGTGGAGCCCTGCCCGACGGCCAGGATGCCGCCGTACCCGCCGTCGGCCAGCGCGACCTCGTCCAGCACCTCGACGGCCAGCCCGACCTCGCCGGCGGCCTTCGCGACGACGTCGGCGAAGGACGGCGGGCGCAGCTCGTTGGGGGCGCTGTTGACCCAGTCCCGGCTCAGCCGTACCGCCCGGGTGACCGCGCTGGCCCGGGCGACCTCGGTCCCGGCCCGCTCGTCGGCGGCGTCCGGCACGCAGATGACCACCTGGGACACCGGTGCCCGCCGGGCCGGCTGCGGCTTGGTCTTGTAGCCGGCGAACCGGTAACCGCCGAGCAGGGCGCCCTCGGCCAGCGCCCGTAGCGCGGTGGCGGCGTCCGCGTCGTCCGGTACCGGCAGGGCCAACGCCACCCGCTCGGCACCGGCCAGCGCCCGGACGGCCGCGCCGGCGGACCGGCGCAGCGTCTCCGGCGCCGGGGCGGCGCCGGTCGGTTCGGGCCCGAGACCCACGGCGACGACCACCGGCGCGGTCACCGTGCCCAGGGTCGCCAGCTTGGTCACCTCGCCGGGGGCTCCGGTGGCACCGAGCAGCGCCAGCGTCTCGGTCAGCTTGCCGTCGAACGCGACCGCCAGGGCCTCGGCGCCGGTGGCCAGCAGCAGCGTCCCGGCGAGCCCGGCCGGTCCGGCCGCCTCGGTCGACGTCTCGGACTGACTGTGTACGCCGATGACGACCGCGTCCACGGCCAGTTCGGCGGGATCGGTGTCGACCAGGCTGAGGGTTGGGCTGGACGGTGTCACTCGGCGGCTCCGGGACGGGCTGGCCGGACTCCTCGTGGGAGGCCGGCGGTGGACGTTCTCACGGGCGAACCTACCTGCCGGCCCGGATGCCTGTCCCGCCGCCCGGCCCCGCAATGCCAGGTCGCCGGGCGCCACGATGCCAGGTCGCCGGGGCACCGTGCGGTCCGGCCGCCGTCGGCCGGCGGTCCGGGCCAGGTAGGTTGCCAGGCATGACGGACGTCACCGGGGACGCCCCCACCGCCCTGCGCCACTCGCCCCTGCACGATCGGCACGCCGCCCTCGGTGCCAAGTTCGCCCCGTTCGGCGGCTGGTCCATGCCGCTGGAGTACGCCGGCGGCGGGGTGCTGAAGGAACACGCGGCGGTACGCGCCGCGGTGGGCGTCTTCGACGTGTCCCACCTGGGCAAGGTACGGGTCACCGGGGCGGGCGCGGCGGACTTCGTCAACGCCTGCCTGAGCAACGACCTGGGACGGATCGGCCCGGGCCGGGCGCAGTACACGCTCTGCTGCGACGAGTCGACAGGTGGCGTGGTCGACGACATCATCGCCTACCTGTACGGCGCCGACCACGTGTTCCTGGTGCCCAACGCGGCGAACACGGCCGAGGTGGTCCGCCGGCTCCGGGCCGCGGCGCCGGCCGGGATCACCGTCGCCGACGAGCACAGCGAGCACGCCGTCCTGGCGGTCCAGGGCCCGCGCTCGGCCGAGTTGCTCGCCGCCCTCGGCCTGCCCACCGAGCACGACTATCTGAGCTTCTCGCCGGGCACCCTGGCCGGAACGGAACTGGTGGTCTGCCGCACCGGCTACACCGGCGAGCACGGGTACGAACTGGTCGTGCCGGCGGCCGGCGCGGTCGGGGTGTGGGACGCGCTGCTGACGGCCGGCGAGCAGTTCGGGCTGCGGCCCTGCGGCCTCGGCGCCCGGGACACGCTGCGGACCGAGATGGGATATCCGCTGCACGGCCAGGACCTCTCGCTGGAGATCACGCCGGTGCAGGCCCGGTCGGGCTGGGCCGTCGGCTGGGACAAGCCGGCCTTCTGGGGCCGGGCGGCGCTGCTCGCCGAACGGGCCGCCGGACCCCGCCGCACGCTGCGCGGGCTGGAGTCGGTGGACCGGGGCATCCCGCGTCCCGGTATGACGGTGTTCGTCGGTGACACCGAGGTCGGCCAGGTGACCAGCGGTACCTTCTCGCCGTCCAGGAAGGTGGGCATCGCGCTGGCCCTGCTGGACACGACCGCCGGACTCGCCGACGGCGACACCGTCGAGGTGGACGTCCGGGGCCGCCGGTCGGCCATGCGGGTGGTCAAGCCACCGTTCGTCCGACCGTCCGTGCGCTGACCCCCGTGCCCCGGCGAGTGCCGGGGCACGGTCGGGCACCGGCTCAGCCGTTGTCGAGCACGGCCTGGGTCCAGCCGCCCTCGACCATCCGGTCGCCGGCCAGCAACGCCCAGTCCACCACGTCGGCCGCGTTGACCACCACGGGTGCGCCGGCCCGGATCTCGGCGTCGTTCGCCGCGTCGCTGGCGCTGGCGCCCAGGATCCGCTCGGGCGCCCGCCAGGACGTCACCTCGGCCCAGACGTACTCGGGCCCGTCCGGGCCGGGCAGACCGTACTTCACCACCAGCCGGGTGCCGTCCGGGAGTGAACCGGCGAGGAACCGGTCCCGGGCGCCGGGCAGGCCGGTCCGGGCGGTGGCGATGGCCCGAGCCATCGCGTCGTCGGCCCGGGTGTGCCGGATCTCCGGGCGGTCGGTGCCGAACAGGGTGGCGCAGACGGTCCCGAAGTACCGGCCGGGCGGTCCGGGGTGACCCTCGGGCGGCAGCAGCGACAGGAACGAATCGGCCTCGGGGTCGGTCGACGGGTCCAGCTCCAGCCGGAGCCGGGCCGGCGGGCTGCCGTCGTGCCGCTCCGGATTGCCGTACGCGACCGCGATGTCGTGGCTGTTCACCGAGGCCATCACCGGGAGCTGGACGAAGGCCGGCAGGTCCTCGTCACCCAGCCGGTCGGTCCAGGTGCGCAGCAGCCGACGGGCCACCCCGGTCATCACCGCCGCCCAGGCCCGGGTGAGCGCGGCGGGCACGCCCTGGGCCTGCAACTCCAGCAGGCCGAACCGGCGCAAGCCCTTGGTGGTGAACCACAGGCCGTCCGGATGGTCCGAATACGGCACCAGGAGCCAGTCCACCAGCCGGATCCGGCCCTTGTCGTCGGGCAGCGAACGCACGGCGGTGGCCGGGTCCAGGAACTGGAAGCCGAAGACGTCGATGAGGTCGGTGCCCATCGACCGGGCCAGTGCCGCCGCCACCGCTCGGGCCGCCCACTCGTGCGCCGGCGGCCAGCCCGGCCGGAACTCGGCCTGCACCATCGTCAGCTCGGTCGCGGCGCGCAGCCGGGTCAACTGCCCGTCGGCGGCACCGAACGCGGCCAGCAGGTCGGGGGGCAGGGTCGGCATCTCGGCCACCGAACTGGTCCGTACGGTCAGTAGTGGTCCGGCCAGCATCTGCTCGGCCAGGTCGCGGATCGGCCCGGCCAACTGGGGGCCGAGCGCCGCCAGCGCCTCGGCCGGATCGGGCGCCCGACCCACCACCGGTACCAGGTAGGTCGCTGTCAGCGCCTCCGGAACCGGGACGGGTAGGAAGTCGTCCGTGATGGTCATGCGCGCTCCCGGTAGCCGTTACGGTCTCCCGCGACGCTACCTCTGCCGACCGACAGGGTTCAGGCGGTCAGCACCAGTCCCAGGTAGACAACGGTCACGGCGGTCTCTACCAGGGCACCCAGGACATCGCCGGTGATTCCGCCCAGCCGGCGTACCAGATGCCGCAGCAGCAGCCCGGCGGCGGTGAGCCCGCCGAGCACCGCGACCGGACCCTGCCAGGCGCGGTGCGGCACCGCCGGCAGCGCGACCGCCGCGACCGCCACGGCGGCCAGGACCAGGGGCACCGTGCCCACCGTGCCGGCGACCAGCGCGCCCAGCCCGTCCGGCCGGGCCGCCGGCACGCCCCGCCGGCAACCCCAGGCCGCCGCCAGCCGCCCGGTGGCCGCCGCCGCGACCAGACCGGTCAGCACCGTCGGCCACGGGCGTCCGGGCAGCGCCGCCAGCGCCGCCGCCTGGATCAGCAGCACGAGTACCAGGGAAACCACGCCGAACGGGCCGATGTCCGGCCGGCGCATGATCTCCAGCGCGGCCGGGCCGGTGCGGTAGGAGCCAAGCCCGTCGACCGTGTCGGCGAGGCCGTCCAGGTGCAGTCCACGGGTCAGTGCCGCCCCGGCGGCCACGGTGAGCCCACCGGCCACCAGCGGCGGCGCGCCGGCGGCGGTCAACCCGAGCAGCGTCGCCGACGCGGCGGCGCCGAGCAGCGCGCCGACCACCGGGGCGAGCAGCATCGCCACCCCCGCGGTGCGCCGGTCCACCCGGCCGACCGGCAGCGGCAGCACGGTGAAGGTGGTGAACGCCAGCCGGGCGCCGGGGCCGAACGGCCGGTCAGCCACCGTACGGTGTGCGGCTGTCCTCGGCGTACGTACCGGGCCCGTTCGCCGGATCCGGCGGCGACTGCGACGGACGCTCGGGGTCGGCGGGCCCTGGACCCGCCCCGTCCGGTTCGCCGAACTCCTCGTCCGCCGCGCGGTGGTCGTCACCCACCCCGCCGCCGGTCCAACCGCTCCCGTCGGTCTCGTCGTGCCCGGGAACGTTCGACCCGGATCCGGTGTTGGCCGACCGGTCCGGGTCCGGGTCGCCGCCGGTGGGCAGCCGCGGGTGGGCCGGCAGCGACCGGGCCAGGGTGAGCGCGGAGCGCAGCAGCGGGAGCGCCACCAGCGCCGTGGCACCCTCGCCGAGGTCGAGCCGCAGGTCGAACAGGGGGGTCAGGCCGAGCACGTCGGCGGCCAGCTTCACGGCCGGGTGGCCGCCGTGGTCGGGCAGCAGGCACCAGTGCCGGGCCTGTCCGGCGAGGTCCCGGCTGATCAGCGCGGCGGAGACGCCCACCGGGCCGTCGAGCAGCACCGGCAGCCGCCGGGCGGTCGCGCCGAGCAGGATTCCGGTGGCGATCGCGATGTCCCCGCCAGCCAGTTCGGCCAGGATCTCCCGAGGCCCACGCGAGCTACGGCGGGTCCGGTGCAGCGCGTCCCGGACCGCCGAACAACGCTCCATCCAGGCGTTGTCGTCGATCCGGCCGCCGGCCGAGTAGACCCGGCCCAGCACCGCGGCGGGCTCGGCGCCGGCGGTCGCGGCGAGCACCGCGGCGGCCGCGGTGTCGGCGCCGGCACCGCAGGCGGCCAGCACCAGCAGTTGTACGCCGGCGTCGGCGGCCTCCTCGGCGAGCCGCCACCCGTACCGCAGGGCGGACTCGACGGCCGCGTCGGTCAGCGCGGACTCCTCCTCGATGGGCGCCGCGGTGGGCGCGTCGATCACCTGGAGCCCGGCGTCCACCTCGGCGGCCAACCGGGCCAGCGGCCCCTCTCCGGCGCGGGCCTGCTCGGCCCGGCGTCCCGACTCACCCGCCGGTACGCCGGCCGCGGCTCCGCCGTCGTGGTCGCCGTGTACGAGCAGGACCCGGACCGAGCGCCACGGTTCGGGCACCGCCGTGCCCTGGGTACCCGCGGCGAACCCGACCACCCGGTCCAGGTTGCCCAGGCCGGCGCCGGGCAGATCGAGGGTGGCCAACCGGTCCACCCCGCGCGGCCCGGTGAACTCGTCCGGCAGCGGCAACTCCATACCGGCCTGGATGACCAGACCGGTGGCCACCATGGGCAGGGTCATGGTCGGCGCGGCCCAACCGGGACCGGCGGGTGGGGCGCTCGGCGCGGGCGGGGCCACGGCCGGGGTGAGCACGTCGGGGGAGGCGGCGTCGGGCACCCCGTCGGCCGGCCCGCCCGGTTGCGCCGGGACGGTCGCGACCGGGCCGCCGGTGGGCGTCCCGCCCGACCCGGCGGTGGCGGTCGGGTCGTCGGTGGATGTCCCGGCCGGTACGACGGCGCCGGTGGGGTCGCCCGCGGACGCCCCGACCGGGCTCCCGGCCGGTACGGCGGTGCCGTCGTCGCGGACCAGGCCGGCCGATGCCCCGTGGTCCGGTTTCAGCCACGCGGGTTGGCCGGCCACCACCAGCACCACCGCGTCACAGGCGGCCGCGACGGCCTGGTTGGTGGCGCCCAGCGCGTCCGCGAAGGCCCGCCCCAGGGGGGTGATCGGGACCATTGAGAGCCCCACCTCGGGGCTCACCAGCACCACCCGGGCGGCGCAGTTCCGGACCGCCCCGGCCAACTCCTCGATGGTCGCCACGTCGTCGGCCGGCTGGTGGGCCGGGTTGAGCAGCACGGTGACCCAGCCACCCAGGTCGTCCACCAGCAGCGTCTCGTCGGGACCGGCCTCCACGATCAGCTGGATCAATCGGGCCGGGTCGGCGCTCGCCTCCTCGGTGTCCCAGGTCTCCGGCCGGCGGCCCTGGTGTACCGCGATCCGCGCGGTCCACTCCGGGTCGTCGGGGCCGGTGTCGGCGGCCGTTGCGACATACCGGACCCGGCCGGTGTCGCGCAGCAGTGACTCGGCGAACTCGGACTTACCTGACCGAATTCCGCCGAGTACGAGGAGCGTGTTCCACCCGTCAACCGACATGTCCGTACCTTAGAGCGCCGTGCCGTGGTTTTCGCTGGGAGGTGGCTCCCCGGCCGGCTCCGGGGTCGGCGCAGAGGCGCCGGCCGATCCGCGCGGACCCCGACTACGCTTGCGGAGGTTGTCGGCGGGACATCGGCGAGGGGAGACGCGACAATGCCGTGGAGCTGGCGGTACGAGGGCACGGACGGCGAGCCGGTCAGCGGGCCGGGCGAGACGTTCGGCAGCCAGGCCGACGCCGAGTCGTGGATCGGCCAGACCTGGCGTGAGCTCGCGGCCGCAGGGGTCAGTTCGGTCACCCTGATCGAGGACGAGCGGGTGGAGTACCGGATGAGCCTCCAGCCAGGGTCACAGTGAGTGCGGTGAGCGCGAGGAGTGAGCCGGTTTTGCGAGCCTCGCAGTCACGAACCGGGCTGGCGGCACGGTGAGCGCCATGAACTTCGACCGGACCGGGGATGACCGGCTGGTTCTCGGCGTACCCCGGGCGGCGTTCCGGCCAAGTCCGATCTTCCTGGCCCTGGTCGCCCTCTTCGTCACCAGCGGCGTGCTGGCCTGGACCGGGGCGGGTCACGTCCGGCTCAGCGTCTTCCTGTTCGTGGTGTCCGGTTGGCTGGTGTCGCTGTGCCTGCACGAGTACGCGCACGCCGTGGTGGCGTTCCGGGCCGGTGACCGTACGGTGGCGCACCGGGGCTACCTGACGCTGAACCCGCTGAAGTACAGTCACCCGCTGCTGTCGATCGTCTTTCCGGTGCTGGCGGTGCTGCTCGGCGGCATCGGTCTACCCGGTGGGGCGGTCTGGGTGGACCGGCACGCGATCCCCGGCCGGTTGCGGCACACCCTGGTCAGCTTCGCAGGTCCGGCCACGAACGTGCTCTTCGCGCTGGTCGTGGCGGTGCCGTTCGTGGTCGGGATCGATCCGTATCAGCACACCGAATTCTGGTTCGGGCTCGCGGCGCTGGGCTTCCTGCAACTGACCGCCAGCCTGCTCAACCTGCTGCCGGTGCCGGGTCTGGACGGCGGCAACATCATCGAACCGTGGCTGTCCGCGCAGTGGCGGCGGATGTACGACCTGTTCGCCCCGTACGGGTTCCTGCTGCTCATCGCGCTGCTGTGGAACCCCCGGATCGGCGGTTGGTTCTTCTCCGGCGTGGACGCCCTGGCCGATCTGATCGGCCTGCCGACCGACTTCGCCGCGGTCGGCCTGCGGTTGATGCGGTTCTGGTCGGCCTGATGCCCGGACCGGCCGTTCCCCGGCCGTCGAACGGCTCGGGGAACGGCCGGGTGGGTCACGCTCGCCGGCACATCCGCTGGTCGCTGTCGCGGAGAACGGCCGGGTCGGTCACGGTCGGCGCAGACCGGTAGGACCGGTCACTCTTGCCGGGGTGGGGCCGGGGCCGTCGGTCACGGTCGCTCGGCCGGGCTCTCGGTCAGCGACGGATCCCGCTGGACGATCGGGTTCAACACCTCGTCGACGGCCTTGATCAGGCCGGCGTCCAGCCTGACCCCGGCGGCCTTGACGTTCTCGCCGACCTGCTCGGGACGCGACGCGCCGATGATCGCCGAGGAGACGTTCGGGTTCTGCAGCACCCAGGCGATGGCGAACTGGGCCATGCTCAGCCCCGCCTGCTCGGCGAGCGGCTTGAGTCGTTGCACGGCGGTCAACACCTCGTCGCTCATCAGCCGGGAGATGAAGGTGGCGCCGGACTTCTCGTCGGTGGCCCGCGAGCCGGCCGGCGGGGCCTGCCCCGGCAGGTACTTCCCGGTCAGCACGCCCTGCGCGATGGGCGACCAGACGATCTGGCCGACGCCCAACTCCTCGCTGGTCGGCACGACCTCGGCCTCGATGACGCGCCAGAGCATCGAGTACTGCGGCTGGTTCGACACGAGCTGGATGTTGAGGCTGCGGGCCAGTTCGAAGCCGGCGCGGATCTGCGCGGCGTTCCACTCGGAGACGCCGATGTAGAGCGCCTTTCCGGAGCGTACGACGTCGGCGAACGCCTCCATCGTCTCCTCCAGCGGCGTGGAGTAGTCGAACCGGTGGGCCTGGTAGAGATCCACGTAGTCGGTCTGCAACCGGCGCAGCGAGCCGTCGATCGACTCCATGATGTGCTTGCGGGACAGGCCACGGTCGTTGCGGCCCGGTCCGGTCGGCCAGAAGACCTTCGTGAAGATCTCCAGCCCTTCCCGGCGTTCGCCCTTCAACGCCCGCCCGAGCACCGACTCGGCCCGGGTGCCCGCGTACACGTCCGCGGTGTCGAAGGTGGTGATGCCGGCGTCCAGTGCGGCCTGGACACAGGCCAGGGCGGCGTCCTCCTCCACCTGTGAGCCATGGGTGATCCAGTTGCCGTACGAAATCTCACTGACCATGAGGCCGGAGCGGCCAAGGTGTCGGAACTCCATGACACCGACCATATCGTTGACCAGGCAAATCGGCCCGTTGGCCCGGCCCGTGATGTAAGGAAGGGCCCCTTGTTATCGCTTTTTGTATAGGAAGGGGCCCTTCCTAACGTCTTATCAGAGCACCGGCTCGGTGTCCGCCAGCAGCCGTTCGATCTCCTCGGTCACCTCGGCCCGGCTCGGATGGACCGGCTCGATCAGCAGGTCACCCCGGCGGTCCAGCGCGCCCCACCGGCCGACACCGGCGGCGAAGAGGAACGCCACCGGGTGGATGACCAGCCCGGAGTACCTCGGCGGGACGACGACGGCCCCGGTCCGGTCGACCACCCCGCGCCGGCCGTCCAGGTCGACCACCGCGAGGCCCTCGTCGGTGAAGCCGTCCACGTACCGGCCGTCCGCCAGCGCCGTGACGAACGCGCCGTACCGCAGCGGCAGCACCACCTGACCGGTGTGGTCGATCGCGCCCCAGGCGCCGCGCCGGACCGCCGCCAGGCCGCGCCGGAACGGTCGTACGTCCTCGAAGCCGACGCCGATCACGACCGCACCGTTCCGGTCGATCGCGATCCATCCGCCGGTGCCCTCCCGGGAGACCCAGGCCAGACCCTCCGCGAACGAGCCCACGGCCCGGTAACCCGCGGCGGCCTCGATTCGGGTACCGGATTCGTCGATCAGGTCCCAGGTCCGGTTTCCCGGCCGGCGTACCCAGGCAAGTCCGTCGTGGAACGGCCGGGCCTCGCTGAACTCGGCCGGGATGGTCCGGGTCCCCTCGGGGGTGTCATAACCCCATCGGCCCCGCTCCTCGTCGAGCACCGGCATCGGCGGGCGGTGGATCTGGCGGATCTCGTCCGGGGTACGCGGGTACGGTCCCAGCCCGTTCTGGGCCATCTTCGTGAAGACGGCGTCGAGCGCCACCTCGGTACGGGCGATGAGGTTCGGATCGTCCGCCCGGCGCAGGTCCAGCGCACGCTCGAAGTGGTTGCACGCCTCCATGTAGCGGCCCTGGTCGTAGCACGAACGCCCGGCGTGCTCGTGCATGGTGGCCCGGAGCCGGTCGGGCAGCTCCGGCGAGTTCGCCTCGGCGAACAGCCGGTCGGCTTCCACGAAGTCACCCCGCCACTGCAGTACGTGCGCGAGCCGGGCCTGGGCGATGGCGATCCGGCGCAGCTCGCCGGTGGCCTCGGCGTGGGTCACCGCCAGCCGGCCATCGTCCGTGGCCGCGTCGAGGTCCCCGAGGATGCGGGAGACCACGGCCCGCAGGCTCAGCAACCGGGCCCGGCGGCGGTTGTCGGCGGCGCTGCTCAGCTTCTCGGTGAGACCGTCGCGGATCCGGCGTAACTCGTCCGGATCGTCGACCAGTTCCCGCAACGTCTCGGGGTGGAACCGCCAACGGTGCGAGGCGAGCAGTTGTTCCGGATCCTCGGGCGGAGCCGCAACCGCGTCGACCTCCTCGGCCGTCGATGTCGGGTCGACTTCCTCGGCGGTGGATGCCGCGCTGGGCTCCTCGGCAGTGGATGCCGCGCTGGATTCCTGGGCGGTGGATGCCGCGCTGGGTTCCTGGGTAGCGGATGCCGGGCCGGCTTCCTCGGCGGTCGGCGCGGGGGCGGCCTCATCGGTGAGGGCCGCCGGGTCGTCCTCCGCCTCGACCACCGTCGTCGGGTCGGCCGCCCCGGCGATGGTTACCGGACCGTCCTGGGCGGCCGGCGCGGGGTCGCCCCCGTCGAGGATCGGCGCCGCGTCATCCGCCGGGTGGCGGACCGCCATGGCCGGGACGGGCGCCGACCCGGTGTCGTCCGGAGCAACCTCCCCCTGGCCCTGGCCCTGGCCCTGGCCCTGGGCTTGGTTCCGGCCCTGGCCCTGGCCCTGGCCTTGGCCCTGGTCTCGGCTCTGGGCCTGCTCCCGTGCCGGGGCCGGGTTCTGGGCCTGTGTCTGCGCCGGGTTGTGGTCCCGGTCCAGCGCCTGGTCCTGGGCCGGGCCGGGCGGTGCCGCGCCAGCGGACGCCACCGGCTTCGCGGCGGCGGGTCGGGAGCTGGATCGGAAGTCCAGCCGCAGCGCTGCGGCGGACGAGGCCGGGATGACCGGGTGCCGCCGTGCTTCGGTACGGCCTGCCGGTTCCGGCCGGTCCAGTCGGGCTGCCGGGACCGGCTGGCCACCGTTGGCCGATGTGTCGCCGCGACCCGGGCGATCAAGCCTGGCCGGCCCACTGTCGTTGTCCGGTTGGCCGGTTCCAGCCCGTCCGCCGGCAACATCCGGTCGACCGGTGCCGGCGGCTTCGTCGCCACTGTGCGAGTGATCAGCGCCGGCCGCTGCACCGGCGACGTCGGGTTGATCGGTTCCAGCCGGTTCGTCGCCAGCGGACGGGTCGGCGTGGTCCGGTGCGGTACCGGCCGACGGACCGGCAGGGGACTCGGCGACGGCCGGCGGCGAAGTCAAGGCGGTTGCGCCCGGCTCCAGACGCAGGTCGTCTGGTTCCGCGCGCAGGTCGTCCGGCTCAGCGGGCATGCCGTCCGGTGACCCATGCGGGTCGGCTGGGCCGCCCGGCCGAGGACCGGTGACGATCGGAGCCGATTCCACCGGTTCGCGGGATACCACCGGTTCGGCAGAGGGAGCCGAGGGAGCAAAGGGATCCGAGGGAGTCGAGGGACCGTTGGACACCTCGGCGTCCGGCACAGGTGGGGCGTAGGACGCGGTCCGGGCCGCCGGCTGGAACCAGTCGTCCACCGGCGCCGGGTCCACGTGCCGATTCACCGATGGTTCGTCAACGTTCGGCGGTGTGGACGGCGGTGGTGTGGCGGGCGGTGGTGTGAACGGCTTCGGGGTGAACCGGGTGGGCGGCTCCGGCGTGGCGGGAGGCACCGGCGTGGGGCGTTCGGCGGCTGGCTGTTCGACCGCGGGCGCGGGTGGGCGTACCGGCGGGGTGGCGGATGTTTCCGGTGCGGGCCGTGGGTGGGCCAGCGGCCCCGGCCGGGCGGGCGGAGGCGGCCCCGGCCGGGCAGGCGTGGGTGGCTCCAGCCGGGCGGGTGGGGACGGCACCGACGCGGGCGAGGGGGAGGACCCGGGTCGCGGCGGTTCCGGCGCGGGCCGTACCAGCGGGGGCGTGACCGGCGTGGGTGCGGGCTTGAGGGTCGGCGCGGGCGTGACCGGCGTGGGCGCCGGTTCGGGGGTCGGCACGGGCACGATCGGCGCAGGCGCAGGCGCAGGCGCAGGCGCAGGCGCAGGCACAGGCGCAGGGGCCGGTCCGGGGCTCGGAGCCGCCGCGTCCGCCTGGTGTGCCGGGTCCGGGGCGGGTGTCGGGATTGACTCGGGTGCCGGTGCCGGTGTCGGTGTCGGCTCGGACGCCGGGGCCGGCGTGGCTGGTTGGGGCGTCGGAGTTGGTGCGGGTGCCGGGGCTGGCTTGGGTGTGGGCGTCGGGGCCGGCTTGGGCACCTGCGGCTTCGGAGCCGGCGGCGTCTCCGGATCCGCGGGAGTCGCCGGGGGCGCCGCCAGGGGAGTCGCCGCTACGGGCCGTGGCGGGGCCAGCGGGGTGAGCGGCACCGCCGTGGGCGTCGCCAACGGGGTGGTGGGAACCGGCGTCGGCGGCGGGGGTGGGGTGGCCGAGACCACCGTGGGCGGCGGAACCACCCCGTCCGGTGGCGGCACCGGCAGCGGCAGCGGCGTCACCGGGGCCGGCTCGGCCGGCCGCACCGGCCGGACCGAGGGTTGGTCGGCGGCCGGTGTCGCGCGTGGCGGCACGGGTCGGACAGATGGTACGGATGGCGCCGGCTTGACCGGCGGCGCCGCCTCGACGGGCGGTACGGCCCGCAGTGGTCGATCGTCGGCGGCGGTCGGCTGCGGCGACTCGGGCTCGTCGGGTACCAGACGCAGCGGCGGCCGTTCGGCGGGACGGCTGTGCCGCGGCGGTGCCGGGTCGGCCGGCCGGTACGGAGGTGCCGATCGTGGTGCGGTTCCGCGGGCGGCTTCTTCACCGGGCCGGTACGGGGGTGCGGAGCGTGGCGTCGACTCGCTCGGGCCACCGGATCGGTGCGGGTCGGGTCGGTGCGGGTCGGGTCGGTGCGGGTCGGGTCGCGGCCGGCCGTACAGGCGGGCACCATCCGCGTCGACCGGTTCCGGGCGGTCGTGTCGGGGCTGCCCAGGCCGGTTGGGGGCGGGCCGGAAGTCCTGTCGCTGGGCGTGCCCGGCGGCCGGCCGGACCGGAGTGTCGTACGGATCCGCGTCGCGGAACTGTCCGCGTCCGCCGGACGGGTCGTCCGGCTCGATGTCCCGGCGGTGACCGGGCCGGGCCGGCGAGACGGGCGGGTGCTCCGGCGGGACCGGTCCCCGGGTCCGGCGCCGCTCCCGGGACGGGTCGACGTCGTCGTACGGCGGCTCGGGGCGAGGACCGAATCGGGAGCCGCCACTGACCGGCGCAGCCGAGCGGTCGTCCGCACGGGCGGCGGGGACCCAGCCGTCGGGACGGTCGGCGGGGGTCCACCGGTCGGGACGGTCGGTGGGGGTCCAGCCGTCCCGGGCTGCGGGCCGGCCGCCACCCGGGGCGGGCGACCCCGGGTAGCTGGTGCGATCCTCACGTGGATCGCGACCGGCGGGGCGGCGTTCGGCCCGCCACGGCACGGTGGGCTCCGGATAGTGTTCGGCTTCCGCCTGGTAGAGGGGATCGACCGGGCCGTACTCCGGCTCGTCGTAGTCCTCGTCGACGCCGGCCCAGGCGGCCGGGCCGGTCTCGCTCCACCCGCTGTCCCGGCCGGCCCGCCACGGGCTCGGCCGTTCGCCGTCCCACGGGTTTCCCTGGTCGTCGACCGGCGCGGCATCCCGGCCGGCGTGCCGGGCACCGGGCCGGTCGGCCTGCCACCGGTACCGGCCGTCGGCGCCGAACCGAGGCCCGGACCGCTCGGTCTGGCCGGACCGCTGACCCGGCCCGTCGGCGTCGATGAACCTCGCGGCGGGGCGGCCGGAGTCGATGAACCTGGCCCCGGTGCGCTCCTCCGGCTCCTCGTCGGCCGGCCGGGGCCCGGATCGTCGTACTCCCGCCCGGCCGGTCGCGGTCGGACGGTTCCGGGACGGTCCACCCGGCGAATGCGGCCCGATGTCGCCGGGGTAGCGCTGGCCCGGGAACTCGGCGCGCCACTCGGAGGTCGGTTCGACCATCCAGGTCGGCTCCGCCGCGTCACCCCACCGGTCGTACCTGTCCGTCACGCTGCCACCTCGCCGCGGCCGGTGCCGGCGGACGGCCGTGCCCCGCCGTGACCGTGCGTCCACCCGGCGTGGGGCGTGTGGCGCGGCCGGTACGCCGGCTCGCGTCGCTCGCTCACGGGGGTTCCACCTCGTCGGAAAATAAGCTGGGCAGCGGTCCGTACCGGGTTAGAGTCACCCGGTTTGCGACAGCCTGGTCGCGGAAGGAGGGTAACGGCGTGGCCTTCGTGAACGCCAGCGTTCGGCCCGCGGACCCTGACCAGCCTAGTGCACGCTTTCGGACATTCCATGCCATCGCGCGTGCCGGCTTCCGCCGTTACGCCACCTATCGGCAGGCAGCGGTGGCCGGGGCGTTCACCAACACCGTCTTCGGATTCCTCCGCTGCTACCTGCTCATGGCGGTGGCCGGCTCGGCAGCCTCCGGCCGGGTCGGCGGGTACGACCGGAGCCAGCTCGTCACGTTCGTCTGGGTGGGCCAGGGACTGCTGGCCGTCGTCCTGCTGTGGGGATGGACCGAACTGGCCGAACGGATCCGGACCGGGGATGTGGTCGCGGACCTGCTCCGGCCGGTCTCGCCGGTGTCGCACTACCTGGCCACCGACCTGGGCCGGGCGGGCTACGCGCTGCTGGCCCGCTTCCTGCCGCCGCTGCTGATCGGCCCGGTCTTCTTCGACGTGTACCTGCCACACCGCTGGTCCACCCCACCGCTGTTCGCGCTCTCCGTGGCGCTGGCGGTGGTCATCTGCTTCGGCTGCCGCTACCTGGTCAACGCCACCGGATACTGGCTGAACGACGTGCGGGGCCCGATGATCCTCTGGACGCTGCTGTCCGGGGTGGGCGCCGGGCTCTACTTCCCGCTGCGGTTCCTGCCGGGATCGGTCGTGGTGGCGATCTGGTCGCTGACGCCGCTGCCCAGCCTCTTCCAGGCCCCGCTGGACGTGCTTGTCGAGCGGGATCCACCACCGATCCAGCTCGGCCTGGTCGGCGTCCAGGTGTGCTGGGCGGGCCTGATCCTGCTGGCCTGCCGGGTCGTGCAGCGCCGGGCGGAGCGCCGGCTGGTGGTGCAGGGTGGCTGAGCGGACGAGCACCGACGGCAGCCGGGCGGCTGAGCGGACGGTCACCGGTGGCACCGCGCGAGGTTACCTGGCGCTGCTGCGCGCGCAGGCCCGGTCGCAGGCCGCCTACCGGACGTCGTTCGTGATCGACCTGGTCGGCAACGTGGGCGCCACCGTCTTCGACGTGGCCACCGTGCTGGTGCTGTTCAGCGTCACCCGGAACGTGGGTGGGTTCACCCTGCGCGAGGGCATGGTCATGGTCGGGCTCTCGTCCTGCTCGTTCGCCGCCGCCGATTTCACGGTCGGCAACGTCGAGCGGGTCCGCGGGTACGTCCGGTCCGGTCTGATGGACGCGGTGCTGGTCCGGCCGCTGCGGGCGTTGCCGCAGCTGCTGCTGATGGATCTGCCGATGCGCAAGCTGTCCCGGGTCATCTTCGGCACCGCCGTGTTGCTGATCGCGCTGGGCACGGCCGACCTCGACTGGACGCCGGGGCGGGTGCTGCTGGCGATCGTCGCGCCGTTGGCCGGGACCTGTTTCTTCGGTTCGATCTTCGTGGCTTCCGCCTCGGTGGCGTTCTGGTGGATCGACTCGGGCGAGATCGGCAACGCCTTCACCTACGGCGGCCGGGACTTCACCAGCTATCCGATCACCGTCTACGGCGGCTGGTTCCGGGCGATCTTCGCGTACGGTCTGGGGTTCGCCTTCGTGGCCTACTACCCGGCGCTGGCGCTGCTCGGCCGGACCGACCCGCTGGGCCTGCCGGGCTGGACCGGCTGGGCCGCGCCGGGCGTCGCGATGCTGGCGGTGGTCGCCGCGGCCGCCGCCTGGCGGACCGGGATCAGGCACTACCGGAGTACGGGGTCATGACCGAGCGCGGCGAGGGGTGGACATGAGCGAGATCGTGATCAGGACACGCGCGCTGCGGAAGGACTTCGACATCCGGGTCCGGGCCGGCCGGTTCCGGCGGGAGAAGCGCACGGTGAGCGCCGTCGACGGGGTCGACCTGACCATCGAACGCGGGGAGATGATCGGCTACATCGGGCCGAACGGCGCCGGCAAGTCCACCACGCTGAAGATGCTCACCGGGGTGCTCACCCCGTCGGCCGGTGACGTGCGGGTCTGCGGGCTGGTGCCGGTCGCCCAGCGCACCCGGCTGGCGTTGCGGATCGGCGTGGTGTTCGGGCAACGCTCCCAGCTGTGGTGGGACCTGCCCCTGCGGGACTCGTTCGACCTGCTCCGGCACGTCTACCGGGTGCCACCGGCCGAGCACGCCGCCCGGCTGCGGCGCTGCCACGAACTGCTCGACCTGGACGCCTTCCTCGACACGCCGGTCCGGCAGCTCTCGCTGGGGCAGCGGATGCGCGGGGAACTCACCGCCGCGCTGCTGCACGGCCCCGAGGTGCTGTTCCTGGACGAGCCCACCATCGGGCTCGACGTGGTGAGCAAGCAGGCGGTCCGGGAGTTCCTCGCCGAGCTGGGTCGGGCCGGTGACACCACGTTGGTGCTGACCACCCACGACCTGGCCGACATCGAGCGGCTGTGCCGGCGGCTCGTGGTGATCGACCATGGTCGGGTGGTGCACGACGGGTCGATCGAGCGGCTGCACGCCCGCTACGGCTCGCACCGGACGGTGGTGGTCGACCTGGCGGAACCCGTGGCCGAGCTGCCGGTGGTGCCCGGCGCGCCGCTACGCCGGGTCGAGGCCGACGGTCGGCGTCTGGTCTTCGCGCTGGAGGAACTGACCGCCGGCGAGCTGGTACGCCAGCTGGCCGGACTGTCGGCGCTGCGGGACATCTCGATCGTGGAGCCGGACATCGAGGACGTGGTGACGAGGCTCTACCGCGCTCCGGAGCACGTCCCGGTCACCGGTGCGGCGCCCGCCGCCCAATGATCAGCACGTCGGGTTCAGATCGGGTCGCCGACCTGGACCCGGGGGGTCGGGGTGCGCATCCGGCGGAACGCGATCGACCGCATGATCGCGTAGAAGTAGAGCGAGCCCAACCGTTCCTGGCTCTTCGGGAACCGCTCGCGGATCAGCTTCCGGATCTTCCGGGAGATCAGCAGTGAGTCGATCACGACACCGAGCGCCAGCAGCACCCAGATCAGGTTCGAGGCCAACTGGACGGCGCGCGGCATGCTCGGCCCGGAGCCGAGCAGAACGACCAGGGCACCACCGAAGAACCAGGTGCCCACGGTGCGCCGGGAGTCGACCACGTCCCGCACCAACGCCCGCTCCGGGCCCCGGTCGCGCGGCCCGCCGACCTTGCGGAACTCGGCGGTCGCCTCGGCCCGGGCCTCGCGGCGCCTGGCCCGAGCCTCCTCCTTGCTGAGCGGACCGGTCGTCGCCGGGCGCCGGGGATTGGTCCCGGGTCGCTTGGGCGTCTCCCGTCCCTTGGCCGGGGTGTATCCCCGGCGGGCGGCGGCGGGCGTGGCGGCTTCGACCTCGTCGGCGGATTCTTCGACGAGGTCGGCGGGCTTGCGACGGAACAGCGCGGGCACGTCAGAAAGGGTAGCCAACCCGCCGCGCCGACCGCACACCGCGGTGCGGCCGGACGCGGTCCGGGCGGTGGTACGTGCCGTTACGGGCGTTCGACGTGGGCGCCGAGGTTGGCGAGCTTCGCCTCGAAGTCCTCGTAGCCCCGGTTGATCAGGTCGACGCCGTACACCCGGGAGGTGCCCTCGGCCGCCAGCGCCGCGATCAGGTGGCTGAACCCGGCCCGCAGGTCCGGGATGACCAGGTCGGCCGCGTGCAGCTTGCTCGGCCCGGCGATCACGGCGGAGTGCTTGAAGTTGCGCCGGCCGAACCGGCACGGCGTCCCGCCCAGGCAGTCCCGGTAGACCTGGATGTTGGCGCCCATCTTGTTCAGCGCGTCGGTGTAGCCGAGGCGCTGCTCGTAGACGGTCTCGTGCACGATCGACAGGCCGCGGGCCTGGGTCAGCGCCACCACCAGCGGCTGCTGCCAGTCGGTCATGAAGCCCGGGTGGACGTCCGTCTCCAGCGCCGTCGCGCTCAGCTCGGTGCCCGGGTGCCAGAACCGGATCCCGCCCTCCTGCCCGGGGTGACCGTTGCGCGGCGGCCGGGTGTCGGTCACCTCGTAGGAGCCGCCGATCGAGCGGAAGACGTTCAGGAAGGTCATCATGTCGGCCTGCTGGGCGCCGAGCACCTCGACGTGACCCCGGGTGGCCAGCGCCGCCGCGGCCCAGCTGGCCGCCTCGATGCGGTCCGGGATGGGCCGGTGGACGTACCCGCCCAACCGCGGCACACCCTGGATCTCGATGACCCGGTCGGTGTGCACCTTGATGATCGCGCCCATCTTCTGGAGCAGGCAGATCAGGTCGATGATCTCCGGCTCGACGGCCGCGTTCCGCAGCTCGGTGACGCCCTCCGCGAGCACCGCGGTGAGCAGCACCTGCTCGGTGGCGCCGACGCTCGGGTAGGGCAGCGCGAACTTCGTCCCGTGCAGCCCGGACGGCGCGGTCAGGTGCAGGCCCTCGGGCCGCTTGTCCACCACGGCGCCGAACTCGCGCAGCGCCTGCATGTGGAAGTCGATCGGGCGCGGCCCGATGTGGCAGCCGCCCAGGTCGGGGATGAAGGCGTGGCCGAGCCGGTGCAGCAGCGGTCCGCAGAACAGGATCGGGATCCGGCTGGACCCGGCATGCACGTTGATCTCGTCGGTCGGCGCGCTCTCCACGTTCGCCGGGTCGAGGACCAGCTCGCCGTCCTCCGCACCGTCGGTCACCCGGACGCCGTGCAGGTCGAGCAGGCCCCGGACCACCTCGACGTCACGGATCCGCGGTACGTCGTACAACCGGCTCGGCTGGTCGCCGAGCAGGGCGGCGACCATCGCCTTGGAAACCAGATTCTTGGCGCCGCGGACCCGGATCGTCCCCTCCAGCGGGGTACCTCCGTGCACGACCAGTACGTCGTCGGTCAACGCAACCTCCAGCGGGTCGGGTGCTGCAGTTTGGGGGGTGTGGGGCTTTCCGATCCGGCCCCGTCGAGTTCGGACGCTTGCCGGCGTGGGAAGCCGGCTTCGATGTCGCCGGAGGGAGCATAGCCCTCGGTGACCATAATGACTCGGTCAGACCGGTCTTTCAGCGATCAATCGGATGACTTACCCGCTCAGCGTCCCACCTCGGTCACACCCAGTCATTACGGGCGCTGCTGACCGGCTTGTCCGTGCCGGGCAGCGCCAGCATCTGGTCGAGCGCGGCCCGCGCGTACCGGGCGGTCTCCGGGTCGACGGTGATCTGGTTCACCACCCGCCCGGCGACCAACTCCTCCAACGCCCAGACCAGGTGCGGCAGGTCGATCCGGTTCATGGTCGAGCAGTAGCAGACCGCCCGGTCCAGGAACATGATCTCCTTGTCCGGATGCGCCTTCGCGAGCCGGCGTACCAGGTTCAGCTCGGTGCCCACCGCCCAGGCCGAGCCGGCGGGCGCGGCCTCGATGGTCTTGATGATGTACTCGGTGGAGCCGACCTGGTCGGCCGCGGTGACCACCTCGTACCGGCACTCGGGATGCACCAGCACGTTCACCCCGGGCACCCGCTGCCGGACCTCGTTGACGCTGTCCAGCGTGAACCGGCCGTGTACCGAGCAGTGCCCCCGCCACAGGATCATCCTGGCCTCGCGCAGCTGGGTGGCGGTCAGCCCACCACCCGGCTTGTGCGGGTCGTACAGCACGCAGTCGTCGGCGTCCAGGCCCAGCTCCAGCACGGCCGTGTTGCGGCCGAGGTGCTGGTCGGGCAGGAACAGCACCCGCTGGCCGCGTTCGAAGGCCCAGTCCAGGGCCCGGCGGGCGTTCGACGAGGTGCAGACCACGCCGTCGTTGCGACCCACGAAGCCCTTGATGTCGGCCGAGGAGTTCATGTACGTGATCGGGACGGTCGAGTCGGCCACCCCGGCGTCGGCGAGCACCTCCCAGGCCGTCTCGACCTGGGACAGGGCGGCCATGTCGGCCATCGAGCAGCCGGCGGCCAGATCGGGCAGGACCACCCGCTGGCTGTCGCCGGTCAGGATGTCGGCGCTCTCGGCCATGAAGTGCACACCGCAGAACACGATGTATTCCGCGCCCGGCCGGGCGGCGGCCTCGCGGGCCAGCTTGAACGAGTCACCGGTCACGTCGGCGAACTGGATGACCTCGTCGCGCTGGTAGTGGTGACCGAGCACGAAAACCCGGTCACCGAGCGCGGCCTTCGCCGCCGTGGCCCGAGCCACCAGGTCCGGGTCACTCGGCGGGGGAAGCTCGCCCGGACACTCCACGCCGCGCTCGGTGGCGGGGTCGCTGCCCCGACCGAGCAGCAGCAGGGCGAGGGGGGTGTTGTCGGGCTCAACCCAGGTCGACGTCACGAAACCATGGTCCCACAACCCGGGTGGGCCGCCGCGGCGACGGATGTGGGCTGCCACACTATCCGCCCATGCGGGTACTGATCTGTCCGGACAAGTTCGCCGGCACGCTCCCGGCGCCCGAGGTGGCCGCCGCCATCGTGGCCGGCTGGCGGGCGGCCGCCCCGGACGACCGGTTGGTGGTCCGTCCGCTGGCCGACGGCGGGCCCGGCTTCGTCGAGGTGCTGGCCACGGCGCTGCCCGGCCGGCGGGTGCCGGTACCGACCAGGGACCCGCTGGGCCGGCCGGTGCCCGGCGAGGTCCTGCTGGTCGACGCCCGAGACGGCACGCCGCCGACCGCCTATCTGGAGAGCGCCCAGGCATGTGGCCTGCACCTGCTCACCGAGGCGGAGCGCGACCCGAAGGCGACCACCTCGTACGGGCTCGGTGTGTTGATCGCCACGGCGGTGGAGAGCGGAGCGCGCCGCCTGGTGATCGGGTTGGGCGGCTCGGCCACCAACGACGCCGGAGCCGGCATGCTCACGGCGCTCGGCGCGGTGCCGGTGGACGGGACCGGCGCGCCGCTGCCGTACGGCGGAGCCGCGCTCACGGCCGTGGCGGGGCTGACCGGCACCCCCCGGCTGCGCGAGGTGGACCTCGTCGCGGCCACCGACGTCGACAACCCGCTGACCGGCCTGCACGGCGCCTCCAACGTCTACGGGCCGCAGAAGGGCGCCACCCGGGCCGACGTCCTGCTGCTGGACGCGGCCCTGGAGCGCTTCGGCACCGTGCTGGAGGAGAACCTGCCGACCTGTCCCGCCGGACTGGCCGCCCTGCCCGGCGCCGGTGCCGCCGGCGGGCTCGGCGCCGCGATCCTGGCCCTCGGCGGCCGGTGCGAGTCCGGGATCGACCTGGTCACCCGGGCGCTCGACCTGGACACCGCGCTCGACGGGGCCGATCTGGTGATCACCGGCGAGGGCTCGTTCGACCACCAGTCGCTGCGGGGCAAGGTCGTCGCCGGGGTCGCCGGGGCGGCCCGGGACCGCGGGCTGCCGTGCGTGGTGCTGGCCGGTCAGGTCAGTGCCGGCCGCCGCGAGGCCGCCGCCGCCGGGGTGACCGAGTCGCACAGCCTGGTGGACCACTACGGCGGCGAGGAGCACGGCGGGCTGGACCGGGCCCTGGCCGAGCCGGCCGACGGGCTGCGCGCCCTGGCCGCCCGCCTAGCCACCCAGTGGAGCCGCTGAGCTGTAAGGAAGGGCACCTTGTTATCGCTTTCGGAGGAAGGGCCCCTTCTTAACGGCCCCGTCAACGGCCCCGTTAACGGCCCCGCGCCGGCCTGCCACCGTCCGTCCGCTCGTCGGGTGCCCGCCGTCACCAGGGTGACGAGCGCCGCACCGGCCTACAATGGGTTCCGTACGCATTGGGAATGGCCGGCCGGACGGATAGCGTTGGCCAGTACGGATGTCCAAACCGTCGCAGGGGAGAGTTCCACGTGACCACGCCAGCGCAGACCGAGTCGACCGAGGCTCAGGCCCCGACCACCGTCGTCCTGACCGACGTCGCGGCGCAGAAGGTCAAGGCCCTGATCGAGCAGGAAGGCCGCGACGACCTGCGGCTGCGGGTCGCGGTGCAGCCGGGTGGCTGCTCCGGACTGCGTTACCAGCTGTTCTTCGACGAGCGGTCGCTTGACGGCGATGTCGTCAGCGGCTTCGGCGGCGTCGAGGTCGTGGTCGACCGGATGAGCGCGCCGTACCTCACGGGTGCCACGATCGACTTCGCGGACCGCATCGACGCCCAGGGCTTCACCATCGACAACCCGAACGCGCAGAACTCCTGCGCCTGCGGTGACTCGTTCCACTGAGTCGAGAAAACCCTGACAGCCGGGAACGGTAGCGGTCGCGAAGCTGTCGCGGCCCGTGAACGCCCGGGGTCGTGAAGAAAGATCGCCGTCGGGGAACGTTCCTTGGTTGAGATAACGCCCGATACGGGGCCATCGCCGGTTACCGCCGGTGGTGGCCCCGTTCGCGTGAATCACGGCACCGTGTCGGTCAGCTCGCCGATCGGGGCCGGGGGGATCACCGAGCCGGTAGGCTGACCCGGCGTTTCGCGCGCTCCCCCGTAGCCGACTCCGAGGGCCCTACATGAAGATCGCCGTTTCCGGCTCGATCGCGACCGATCACCTGATGAACTTCCCCGGCCGGTTCGCCGACCAGCTCATCGCGGACCAGCTGCACAAGGTGTCGCTGTCCTTCCTCGTGGACGACCTGGTGCTGCGGCGCGGTGGTGTCGCCGCCAACATCTGCTTCGGTCTGGCTCAGCTCGGTCTGCGGCCCGTGCTGTTGGGCGCGGTGGGCGCGGACTTCGCCGACTACCGGTCCTGGCTGGAGCGGCACGGCGTGGACTGCGACTCGGTGCATGTGAGCGAGATCGCGCACACGGCCCGCTTCGTCTGCACCACCGACACCGACATGTGTCAGATCGCCTCGTTCTACGCGGGCGCCATGAGCGAGGCCCGCAACATCGAGTTGGCGCCGGTGGCCGCCCGGCTCGACGGGCTCGACCTCGTGATGATCAGCGCCAACGACCCCGAGGCGATGCTGCGGCACTCGCAGGAGTGCCGCGAGCGCGGGTACGCCTTCGCCGCCGACCCGTCCCAGCAGCTCGCCCGGATGGACGGCTCGGACGTGGTCGGCCTGATCGACGGCGCCGACTACCTGATGACCAACGACTACGAGAAGTCGCTGTTGCAGAGCAAGGCCGGGCTCACCGACGCCCAACTCCTGGAACGGGTCAAGATCCGGGTGACCACGCTGGGCAAGGACGGTGTGGAGATCGCCGGTCGGGACATCGCCCCGATCCGGGTACCCATCGCCCGGGAGATCCAGGCGCTCGACCCGACGGGCGTCGGCGACGGGTTCCGGTCCGGTTTTCTCGCCGGGCTGTCCTGGGGGCTTGACCTGGAGCGTTCGGCGCAGGTCGGCTGCCTGCTCGCGACCATGGTGCTGGAATCCTTCGGCGGGCAGGAGTACGAGGTCCGCCGGGACGTGTTCGTCAAGCGGATGACCGAGTCGTACGGCGACGCGGCCGGTGACGACGTCCGGAACCACCTGGGCCAGTGACCATCCGCTGACATCGACACCGCGGTCGGCACGCCGACATCGACACCGCGGTCGGCACGCTCCGCACGCCGACATCGACACCGCGGTCGGCACGCTCCGCACGCCGACATCGTGGATTTCTGCTGCCCCGGACGGGGCAGCAGAAATCCACGATCTCTCGGATCGCCCGGCTCAGTGCCGGCGCCGGACCTCGTATCCGGGGCCGGCGCCGGTGCGCACCGCGCCGAGAAAGTCCTGTCCGCGCATCCGGCACCAGGCCGGGATGTCGATCGCCGCCGCCGGGTCGTCGGCCAACACCCGCAACACCGTGCCGACCGGTACGTGCGGGATGCGCCGGGCTACCGCGATCACCGGCAGCGGGCAGCGCTGCCCGAGACAGTCCAGCGTCTCCGTACCGCTCCCGACGCCGGCAGTCAGATCCTCGTCGCCGGCAGCGGCGTCCGCCCGGTCGCCGGTCACAGCGGCAGGCCCGCCTCGAGCATGCCGAGCGCCTCGTCCATCCGCTGGAACCGCTCCTCCAGGCTCCGCTCGGGGTCGAACATGGTAGCCAGACCGAGCCCGGTCACCGCGCCGGCGAACGCCAGCAGCGGCAGATCGTCGGCGGGCCGGCCGATCCGCTCGGCGACCAGGCCCGCCAGCAGATACACCGCCTGCACCAGGGCGTCGACGCTGCGGGCCCGCAGTTCGGGCACCGACTGGATCAGTCGCTGCCGTTCCGCCTCCTCGGCCAGTTGGTCACTGAGCAGTCCGCTCAGCGCGGCCTGGAAGGCGGCGCGGGTGGCCTGCACGGGGGTCAGGTCGGGCGGCTGGGCCCGGAACGCCGCGATCACCAGCGGATCGAGGTCGTCGTGGAGGACCACGTCCTCCTTGGTGGGGAAATATCGGAAGAAGGTGCTCGGCGACACATCCGCGGCGGCGGCGATCTGGTCCACCGTGGTGGCCGCGTACCCCTGCTCGCTGAACAGCCGGAACGCCTGCCGGCGGATCTCCGCGCGGGTCCTGGCCTTGTTCCGTTCCCGTAGCCCCGGCACCTGGCGTCCAGCCTCCTCTACTCGTCGACCCTGTCCGCCGATTGTCCCGTCTCCCCGTTAGTCGAGCCAACCCGCACCGCCGGGACCACCTGACCGGCGGTGCCATCCACCGACCGGCCGACCTTGGCGTCCGGACCCGGTCCGCCGACCCCGGGTTCGGGAGCCGGTCCGCCGACCCCGGCAGCCGGACCCGGTCCACCGACCCCGGCAGCTGGCGCTGGTCCACCGACCCCGGTAGCTGGCGCTGGTCCACCGACCCCGGCATCCGGGGCCGATCCGACCGACCGGCCCGGCAGGAACAGCGACGCCAGGACGGCACCGAGGACGCCGAGCCCGGCGCAGACCCACAGGGTGCCGGTCATGCCGTCGACGAAGGCGGACCGGACCGCCGCGAGGATGGTCGGGTCGCCGAGTTGCCGGGCCACGGCGACACCGGCCGACGCGCTCTCCCGCAGCGTCTCCCGAGCCTGGCCGGGTACGCCCGGCAGGTCGAGGTGGTCCCGGTAGCCGGCGTTGAGCACACTGCCCAGTACGGCCACCCCGATGCTTCCGCCGACCTGGCGCAGCGCCTGGATCAGGGCCGATCCGGCGCCGGCGCGGTCCGGCGGGAGGGTGCCGATCGCGGTGTCCATGCCGGCGGAGACCACCAGCCCCATGCCGAGACCGGCGACGGTGAGCCACCCGGCGACCACGGCGTACCCGGTCGTGATGTCGGTGGTGGTGCCGGCCAGCATCCCGGCGGCCAGCGCCAGGAAGCCGGCGGCGGCCGGGACCCGTGGTCCGGTGCGTGGTACCAGCGTGCTGGCCAGGCGGGCGCCGACGACCAGACCACCGATGATCGGCAGCAGGCGCAGGCCGGTGCCGAGCGCGTCGGCGTCCTGTACCGCCTGGAAGTACTGCGGCAGCGTGAACAGGGCACCGAACGTCGTGAACATCACGATGGTGACCAGGGCGACCGCCCAGGCGAAGACGGGGGAGCGCAGCAGCCTGGGGTCGACCAGCGGCGGCCGGCCCGCCCGGTGGATCCGGCGCTCCCAGCCCGCGAAGGCGACGAGCAGGATCGTTCCGGCGACCAGGCCGGTCAGCGCCGGACCGTCGCCCGGTCCGTGTTCACCCATGGTGGTGATCCCGTACGTGGCCGCCACAAGCCCGACGCCGGACAGCAGGATGCCGACGGCGTCGATCCGCAGCGGCCGGTCGCTGCGGGACTCGGGCAGCAGCAGCGTCCCGGCCAGCAGCGCGGCGGCGATCACGGGCACGTTGATCAGGAAGACCGATCCCCACCAGTAGTGGTCCAGCAACCAGCCCCCGAGGACCGGCCCGAGGGGGATCCCGATCCCGTTGGCGGTCACCCAGACGGCGATGGCCCGGGTCCGCTCGGCGGGTCGGAACAGGACCGGCAGCATCGCCATGCACAGCGGGAGCACGGCGGCCGCGGCGATCCCGAGCAGGCTCCGGGCGGCGATCAGCGAGCCGACCGAGGAGGCGTACGCGCAGGCCACCGAGGCCGTGCCGAAGAGGGCGAGCGCGCCGAGCAGCAGTCGTCGGCGGCCGAACCGGTCGCCCAGCATGCCGGCGGGCAGCAGCACCGCGGCCAGGGCCAGGTTGTACGAGTTGGCGATCCACTGGAGGTCGCCGGTGCTCGCTCGCAGCCCGGTGGCCAGGGTGGGCAGCGCCACGTTGAGCACCGTGATGTCCAGCCCGATCACCAGGCCGCTCAGGGCGAGGGCCGCGAGGCCCCACCATCGGCGGGAGTCGGAGGAGACGACGGCGGCATTTCTCTTGGCATCTACTCTCATAATGAGAGTAGATGCCAAGTTGATAGTTACTGTCAATAATCGCTCAGAGATCCGTCACCCCCGCCTCGGCCCGCAGGTCGGTGACGATCCCGGGCAGCTCCAGCAGGAACCGCTCCACCTCGTCCGCCGTGGTGCCCGGATGCAGCGAGACCCGCACGTTGCCGTGGGACAGCACCCCCATCGCCTCCAGCACGTGCGACGGTCGCAGCGTCGAGGAGGTGCAGGACGAGCCCGAGGAGACCGCGAAGCCGCGCCGGTCCAGCGCGTGCAGCAGGGCCTCACCGTCGACGTACAGACAGGAGAAGGTCACCAGGTGCGGCAACCGGCGTACCGGGTCGCCCACCACCTCCACGTCCGGCACGGACGCCGGGACGACCGCCCGGATCCGGTCCACCAACGCGGACAACCGGGCCGCCTGGTCCGCGGCCTCGGCCGCCACCGCGCGCAGGGCCGCGGCGGCCGCCACCACCGCCGGCAGATCCGGCACCCCGGGGGTACGACCGAACTCCCGCTCGTCGGCCGGGTACGGCGACTCCCACCGGGTCCCCTTGCGCACCACCAGCAGCCCCACCCCGGCCGGGCCGCCCCACTTGTGCGCGCTGCCGGTCAGCACCGACCATCCCGCCGGGACCGGCACTCGGCCGATCAGCTGGGCGGCGTCCACGTACAACGGGACCCCCGCCGCCGCGCTCGCCTCGGCGGCCTCGACCACCGGCTGCACCGTGCCCACCTCGTGGCTGGCCCCGATCAGCGCGGCCAGCGCAACCCCCGGTCGAGTCACCGCCGCCGACCAGGCCGCGAGGTCCAGCCGGCCCAGCCGGTCGACCGGGACGGACACCGCCGCGCCACCCGCCGCGACATGCCGCTGCGCCGCCTGCAACACGGCCGAGTGCTCGATCGCGCTGTGTACCAGGGTCGCCCCGGCCCGCCGCCGGCCGGCCAGTCCGCCCAGCACCGCGGCGTGCCCCGCGGTGGTGCCACCGGAGGTGAACGACAGCTCGTCCGGACGTACCCCCAGCACCTCCGCCACGGCGGCGCGGGCGGCGTCGAGCAGTTGGGCGGCGCGGCGGCCGGCCGCGTACAGCCGGTTCGGGTCGGCCCAGCCGTCCGCGAGGGCCGCGAGCAGCGCCTGCCGGGCCACCGGATGCAGCGGTACGGCGCTGGCGGCGTCCAGATACACCTGTGGAACCGTCATGCCCGACCCTCGTCCCCGCGGCCGTCACCCGGGCCCCGTCTCCGCCCTACCGACACCGGTGAAACCCGTCCCAGACGCATCCGGAAACGGTATCCCCACCCCGGGAGGACAAGATCGGGCGTAGGCCGGACATCCCACCCCCGGGCCGGTCATCCTGTGAAGGTCGAGTAATCTGCGACCGTCGGTGAGGCCTTTGCCGCCGGTGTGGGCAGCGATCGCCGCACCACCGGCGGTGCGTAAGGGAGGCAGGACCAGGTGCACGCTTGGGATTCGAAGCAACGGCCCCGGGCCGGTGGACGTGCTCAGGCGCGGGGCGTGCGCCGCGTCGTCGGGCTCGGTCTCGGGTCCGCGCTGCTGCTGACCGTGCTGACCGGCTGCGACGTCGGCAAGACCTTCGACGGCTTCGGCTGGCCGCAGAACGGCGTCACCCCGCAGGCCAACCGGATGTACGACCTGTGGATCGGCTCGGTCATCGCCGCCCTGGTGGTCGGCGTGTTCGTGTGGGGCCTGATCTTCTGGTGCGTCATCCGCTACCGGAAGCGCGGCGACGAACTGCCGGCGCAGACCCGCTACAACATGCCGATGGAGTTCCTCTACACGATCGCGCCGATCCTCGTGGTCTGCGTGCTGTTCTACTACACCGCGATCGTGCAGACGAACGTCGACAAGCTGAACCGGAACCCGGACGTCGTGGTCGAGGTCGTGGCGTTCAAGTGGAACTGGCAGTTCAACTACCGGGACGGCGAGGGTCCGGAGGCCAAGACCGTCGCTTCGACGCTGGGCACCTCCGACGTGATCCCCATCCTGGTCCTGCCCACCGGCCGGGCCATCCGGTTCGAGGAGACCAGCCGGGACGTGATCCACTCGTTCTGGGTGCCGGAGCTGCTGTTCAAGCGGGACGTCTTCCCCGGCACCATCCGTAACGTCTTCGAGGTGGAGAGCATCACCGCCGAGGGCGCGTACGTGGGACGCTGCGCCGAGCTGTGCGGCACGTACCACTCGATGATGAACTTCGAGTTGCGGGCCGTCTCGCCGGAGAAGTTCGACCAGTTCATGGCGGCCAAGAAGGCTGGCAAGTCGACCCAGGAGGCGCTGTCGCAGATCGGCGAGGAACCGTACGCCGAGCGGACCAAGCCCTTCGACACCAAGCGGAACGCCACCAACTTCAACCAGGCCGCCGCCGCCGGCGCGGGCAACTGAGGGGACCGGAATGAGGACCGAGTGGCGCATCTTCAGCGTCGTCGCTGGCTTCCTGCTCGTGGCGACCGCCCTGTACGCCGCGTGGACGGCCGGCCAGCCCGGTGGTCACGTCGAGTGGGTGGGCTCGGTGGCCCTGCTGCTGTCGTTCCTGCTGACGGCGATGCTCGGGGGCTTCTTCTGGTTCGTCTCCCGCCGGATCGACCTGCGCCCGGAGGACCGGGCGGACGGTGAGATCGCCGATGGCGCGGGCGAGGTCGGTTTCTTCAGCCCGGGCAGCTACTGGCCGTTCGGGCTCGCGCTGGCCGCCACGGTCGCCGGTCTGGGCCTGGTGTTCTGGCAGCTCTGGCTGCTCGGCGTCGGGCTGGTGGCGGTCGTCTTCGGCGCCTGTGGCCTGATCTTCGAGTACTACACCGGTACCCGGCGCACCGCCGAGCACTGATCCTGGGGCAGGACCGGGTCCATCTCCACCGACCCGGGTCCGACCCGGCCCACGTCGACGGACCGCGTCCGGCGTCGCCGTGGACCGGCCAACGCCGGACGCGGTCGACGACGTACCGGTTCCACGACGTACCAACGGCCGAGGGCCGGTGACATCCCGTCACCGGCCCTCGTTCTCATGTCGCTCGTCAGGGCCGCGCCCGGTGACCTGGCCCGTCGCGGCCGACCCGTCCCGCGAGCCCCGTGGCGGCCGGTTCCTCAGGCCTCCGTGCGCGGCGGGCCGGTTCCTCAGGCCCCCTGTGCGGCGGCCGGTTCCTCAGCCCCCGTACGCGGTGGTCCGGCCCGGCGCTCCTGGGCTGGTCAGAGCGCGCGGTGGCCGGTTTGGTCAGGCCGCGTGGCGGCGGGCTGCGGGCCGGACGGGCCGGCGCGGCGGGCGACGCCCGGCGCCGGCGGCCCGGCCCGACCGGGCGCCGACGGCCGTCAGGGGCCCGGGACCGATCAGGACGGCCGTGCCGCAGCCGACGCAGCTCAGCTCGGGGCAGTCGATCCCGTGCCCGTCGGGGCACGGCGGCGCCTCGAAGAGCATCAGGTCGTCGCAGACGTCGCAGGGCAGCTCTCGGCTCGACACGGGTGTCTCCTCCTGACCGGCGTGAAACTACCTCCCTGTAGTTTCCACGCCGCACCGACAGTTTCCCGGTCCGGGCGCCCAGAGTTCCCGGGCCGGGCGGCCTGGCGTGGGGCGCGGGATGTGGCGGTCAGTCGGCGCTGCGGGCCGCGTTGGCCACTTCGATCCACCGGGGCAGCACCTCGGCCGCCGCTCCCGAGTCGATGGCTGCGGCGGCCCGGTCCAGGTTGGCGCGAATCGTCGTGGCGAGGTCACCGGTCAGGCCCGACGCGGCGGCCAGGGCGGCGGCGCAGTTGACCAGGACCGCGTCCCGGACCGGACCGCGTTCCCCGGCCAGCAGCCGGCGTGCCACGTCGGCGTTGAACGCCGGATCCCCGCCCCGCAGGTCGGCGGGGGAGCTGCGGGGCAGGCCGAGGTCGGCCGCGTCCAGCACGGTCTCGGTGACCTGGCCGTCCCGGGCCAGCCAGAGCCGGGTCGGGCTGGTGGTGGTGAACTCGTCCAGACCGTCCTCGCCGCGCATCACCAGCACCGAGTCGCCGCGCTCGGCGAAGACCGCGGCCAGCACACCGGCCATCCGGGCGTCGAAGCAGCCGACCGCGCCGGCCCGGGGCCGGCCCGGGTTGGTGAGCGGGCCGAGGAAGTTGAAGAAGCTCGGCACCCCGAGTTCCCGTCGGGTCACCGACGCGTGCCGCATCCCCGGGTGGAACCGGGCGGCGAAGCAGAAGCCGATACCGGCCTCCAGGATGCACCGCCGGACGCCCTCGGGGCCCAGATCCAGCGGAATGCCGAAGTGTTCGAGCAGGTCGGCCGTGCCGCAGAGCGAGGAGGCGGCCCGGTTGCCGTGCTTCACCACCCGGACGCCCGTGCCGGCCAGCACGATGGCGGTCATCGTGGAGATGTTCACGGTGTGCGCGCGGTCGCCGCCGGTGCCGACCACGTCCACCGACTCGGCGCGTACCGCCTCGGGCAGGTCCACCAGCAGGGCCTGGCTCAGCTGGGCCTCGGCCAGGCCGGTCACCTCGGCGGGCGTCTCACCCTTCGCCCGCAGCGCGACGGCGAAGCCGGCCATCTGCACGGGTGTGGCGGACCCGGTCATGATCTCCTGCATCGCCCACGCCGTGTCGGCGGTGGCGAGATGCTCACCGCGCAGCAGCGCGGCCAGCAGGTTGGGCCAGGTTCGATCGCCCACGGCGAGCCTCCCGATCCGACGGTTGGATACCGGGCCGGTGGACCGACCCGGTGCCGTACCCGCTCCGGCTAGCGGACCGGCGCCGCGCCGGCGGCGCGGTCCCGCAACAGGGCGGCCACGGTCTGGCCGGTGGCCACCGGGTCGAGCGGGTGGACGAGGGTGGCGTCGACCCGTGCGTACGCGGCGAGCCAGCGATCGGCGGCCCGCGCGATGACCAGGCAGGTGGGTGGGGCGTCCGGCCGGTCGTCCTTGATCTGCCGGGCGATGCCGAGACCGCCGCCGGGATTGGCCTCGCCGTCGAGCAGCATCAGATCGATCTCGTACTCGTCGACCAGCCGGACACACTCGTTGTACTCGCTGGCCTCGACGAACTCGACCGACAGGTCGGCGGCGGGCCGGGTGCCCACGGCCAGGCGCATCCGGTCGCGGACGGCCTGGTCGTCGCTGTAGAGCAGGACGGTGTAAAGACGATCGCTCATCGGGCTCCCACCTCGTAGCTGCCCGCTGATCGTACCGGTAAGTTCCCGGCGCCTCGGGGGGCCCCGACACCGCCGATCGGCGCCCGGCGGTGGCCCGGCCCGGGTACGGTGGCGACCCGGCCCGGGTGGGGCCTTGGGCTGGCCTTCCGGACCATATCGGTGACCCGTTCCGGGACGAAGTTGGCCACCCCGCCGATGGCCGACGGGGGTCGGGGGCAATAATGACCGCGTGACTGCGGCCCCAGCGATTGACAAGAGCCGGATCCACTCCCTGACGCGTCCCAACATGGTCAGCGTCGGGACGATCGTGTGGCTCTCCAGCGAGTTGATGTTCTTCGCGGCGCTTTTCGCGATGTACTTCTCCATCCGGGCGGCGGCGCCGGACCAGTGGGCGACGCACACCGAGGTCCTGAAGGTGCCGTACGCGAGCGTCTTCACGTTCATCCTGGTGGCGTCGTCGGTGACGTGTCAGCTCGGCGTGTTCGCGGCGGAGCGGGGCGACGTCTTCGCGTTGCGGCGCTGGTTCGCCGTCACGTTCGTGATGGGCCTGATCTTCGTGCTCGGTCAGGTCAACGAGTACCGCCACCTGGTCGAAGAGGGCGTCAAGATCAACGGTGACGGTTACGGGTCGATGTTCTACCTGACCACCGGGTTCCACGGGCTGCACGTGACCGGCGGCCTTGTGGCGTTCATCATCTTCATGATCCGTACCACCATGGGCCGGTTCACCCCCGCGCAGGCCACCTCGGCGATCGTCGTGTCCTACTACTGGCACTTCGTCGACGTGGTGTGGATCGCGCTGTACGGGATGATCTACTGGTTGCAGTGATCTTGGCGACGTCACGTTCCGCGCCGACGCTCCGTCTTGAGAAAACAAGGTCGAGAAACCGTTAAGGACACAGGCCATGACATCTGACACCCCCGACGCGCGATCCGGCGCCGGCCGCCCGGACCGCACGGGATCGCGCGGTCTGCTCGCGCGGCTGCGTCGCGGGCCGTCCGCGCCGCGCAGCAGGGGAGCTGAGCCAGTGCTCGCCTCCGCCAACCCCCGGCGCCGGCTGCGCCCCGGCAGGGGGGCGGAGCCGGTGCTCGCCTCCGCCAACCCCCGGCGCCGGCTGCGCCCCGGCAGGGGCCGCCGGCGGTTGGGAGCCGCGGTCCGACTGCTCGCCGCGCTCACCCTGGCCGGCGGTGCGTACTCCGTGTTCGCCCCGGGCCTGCAGGCCAGTGCCGAGGACAACGCGCAGCTGAGCATGGCCGCAGCCGACGGCAAGGCGCTCTACGACGTGAGCTGCGTCTCCTGTCACGGTGCCAACGCGCAGGGCGTCGAGGGTCGCGGCCCCAGCCTGGTCGGCGTCGGCTCCGCGGCGGTCGAGTTCCAGGTGGGTAGCGGCCGGATGCCGATGGGTCGGCAGGAGGCCCAGGCGCAGCGCAAGCCGCCGGTCTTCAACGACGACCAGGTCCGCCAGCTCGGCCAGTACATCCAGGAACTCGGCGGCGGTCCGCAGGTGCCGGACCGGAACATCACCGAGGGCGCCGACGTCGCCGAGGGCGGCCGGCTGTTCCGGATCAACTGCTCGTCCTGCCACGCCTTCGGCGGAGGCGGCGGCGCGCTCTCCTCGGGCAAGTTCGCCCCGAGCCTGCGTCCGGCCAGCGACCGGCAGATCTACGCGGCGATGCTGACCGGCCCGCAGAACATGCCGGTCTTCGGCGACAACCAGCTCCGGCCGGACCAGAAGGCCGACCTGATCGCGTACGTGCAGGACACTCTCAAGAATCAGCACACCGACCAGGGTGGCTTCAACCTCGGCCGGTACGGGCCGGTGACCGAGGGCCTGGCGATCTTCCTGGTCGGGATCGTGGCCCTGGTGTTCGCCGCCCTGTGGATTGCGGGGAAGTCATGAGCGCCAAGGAGCAGGAGGGGGCGGATCGGGTGGACATCAACGACCCGGCGCTGTCCCGGTTCGACATCGTCCGGGAGGGGGCCCGCCGGGACGACATCGAGATCGTCCACTACGAACCCCAGTTCCCGGTGCCGGGCACCAAGCAGGAACGCCGGCTGACCCGCACCCTGGCCGGGATGTTCCTGCTGGTCGGCCTGCTGGCCACCGCCTTCCTGGTGGTCTACATCTGGTGGCCGTGGAAGTTCGACAAGGACGCCTCGCGGTTCTTCACGCCGCTGCTCGGTGTCACCCTGGGGCTGGCCCTGCTGCTCGTCGGCTTCGGCGTGCTCGCCTGGGGCAAGAAGCTGCTGCCCAAGGAGATCTCGATCCAGGACCGGCACACCGGGCCGTCGTCCGACGATGATCGGAAGCTCACCGGGGAGACCATGCTCTACCTGGCCGACGAGCTGGGCGTACGCCGGCGGCCGCTGCTCGGCCTGTCGGTGCTGGCCGGCCTGGCCCCGGTCGGTCTGGTCGCGGCGGCACCGCTGGTCGGCGGGCTGATCCAGAACCCGCACAAGAACAACCAGATGTTCACCACCGGCTGGGCGCCGCGGGACGGCAAGCCGATCCGGCTCACCCGGGAGGACGGCACGCCGATCCGTCCCGAGGACGTCAGCACCGGCGGGCAGATGACGGTCTTCCCCGGCATCCCGGAGGGGCACACCAACAAGTACGGTGACTCGCCCACGCTGCTCATCCACCTGCGCCCCGACGCCGCGCAGACGGCCCGCACGGCCAACGAGCGCGCGGGCAAGCAGGACTACATGTACGGCAACTACGTCGCGTACTCGAAGATCTGCACCCACGCCGGCTGCCCCGCCAGCCTGTACGAGCAGCAGACCAACCGGTTGCTCTGCCCGTGCCACCAGTCGCAGTTCCTGCTCATCGACAACGCCAAGCCCGTGTTCGGGCCGGCCAGCCGTGCGCTGCCCCAGCTGCCCCTCGGGGTGGATGACGAGGGCTTCTTCGTGGCAAAGTCGGATTACACCGAGACCATCGGGCCGGACTTCTGGGAGCGGCCGTGAAGCGCCGAAAGACGGACCTGAGGGCGATACCGGCCAAGACCGCCGCCGGGGTCGACGAGCGGTTCCAGGTGGCCACCCCGTTGCGGGGCCTGCTCAACAAGGTCTTCCCCGACCACTGGTCGTTCCTGCTCGGTGAGATCGCGCTGTTCTCGTTCATCGTGCTGCTGCTGACGGGCGTCTACCTGACGTTCTTCTTCGAGCCGGCGATGACCGAGGTGGTCTACAACGGCAGCTACCGGCCGTTGCAGGGCACCACCATGTCCTCCGCTTACGCGTCGAGCCTGAACCTCTCGTTCGACGTGCGCGGTGGCCTGATCATGCGCCAGATGCACCACTGGGCGGCCCTGCTGTTCATGGCGTCGATCGTCGTGCACATGCTGCGGGTCTTCTTCACCGGCGCGTTCCGCAAACCGCGTGAGGCCAACTGGATCATCGGCGTCCTGCTGTTCTGGATCGGCTTCCTGGCCGGCTTCACCGGCTACTCGCTGCCGGACGACGCCCTCTCCGGGACCGGGCTGCGGATCGCCTCGGCGATCATCCTGTCCATCCCGGTCATCGGATCCTGGGTCAGCTCGTCGATCTTCGGCGGTGAGTTCCCCGGCACGATCATCATCAGCCGGTTCTTCATCGCGCACGTGCTGCTGATTCCGGGCCTGCTGGTGGCGCTGATCAGCGTCCACCTCGGGCTGATCTTCAAGCAGAAGCACACCCAGTGGCCCGGCCCCGGTCGAACCAACGAGAACGTCGTCGGCGAGCGGATGTTCCCGCGGTACGCCATCAAGCAGGGCGGCTTCTTCATGATCGTCTTCGGGGTCATCGCCCTGCTCGGCGGTGTGTTCCAGATAAACCCGATCTGGCTTTTCGGCCCGTACGAGCCGGCGGTCGTCTCCGCGGCCAGCCAGCCCGACTGGTACGTCATGTTCCTGGACGGGTCGACCCGACTCATGCCCGCCTGGCAGATCAACATCCCGATCGGCGACGGGTACGTCATCCCGCCGATCTTCTGGCCCACCGTGGTCCTGCCGGGCATCCTGACGATGCTGCCGCTGTTCTACCCGTTCATCGAGGCGCGGCGGTCGAAGGACTACCGCATCCACAACCTGCTGGAACGGCCCCGGGACAACCCGGGTCGGACGGCGCTGGGCGCGATGGCGGTGGCCTTCTACATCGTGCTGACGCTCTCCGGTGGCAACGACGTGATCGCGGACAAGTTCCAGATCAGCCTGAACGCGATGACCTGGGCGGGTCGCATCGGCCTGCTGCTGGTGCCGCCGCTGGCGTACTACGTGACGTACCGGATCTGCCTGGGCCTCCAGCAGCACGACCGGGAGGTGCTCGCGCACGGCGTGGAGACCGGCATCATCCGCCGGCAGCCCGACGGGCGGTTCTACGAGGTCCACCAGCCGCTCGCCGACGTGCCGCACGGTGCTGACGGGCACGACGGTCACGCCGCGCTGCCGTACGCCGGTTGGGTCGTGCCGAAGAAGATGAACCGGCTCGGAGCGCTCGGACCGGCCATCCGGGGCTTCTTCTATCCGATCGAGGAACCAGCCGAAGCGCCGGTGTCGCCCGGCCACCCGCCGGTCAGCGCCCGTCCCGAGCGGCAGGAGATCGGCAGCCGCCAGCACGGCACCGACTGACCGGACACGCCCAACGAAACGCCCCACCACTTGGCGCCCGCCAACCCGGCGGGCGCCACAT